>JAYRLF010000029.1:0-20016 GCA_041905385.1 Allosphingosinicella sp. | reverse complement strand
GTTGAGGCTTCCGTCAAGCGCGGCGTTCAGCAACGCGCGGGTCGCCTTGATCGGCATCCGGCTGCCGACGCCATATTTGCCGCCGGTCCAGCCGGTGTTGACCAGCCAGCAGCGCACGCCGCCCTTGGCGATCCGGTCCTTGAGCAGATTGCCGTAGACGCTCGGATGGCGCGGCATGAACGGCGCTCCGAAGCAGGTCGAGAAGGTCGCCTCGGGCTCGGTGACGCCGATCTCCGTGCCGGCGACCTTGGCGGTGTAACCGGACAGGAAGTGATACATCGCCTGGTCGGGCGTCAGCCGCGCGATCGGCGGCAGCACGCCGAAGGCGTCGGCGGTGAGGAAGATCACGTTCTTCGGCACCGGGCCCATGTTCTCGAGCGAGCTGTTCGGGATGAACTCGATCGGATAGGCGCCGCGGCTGTTCTCGGCGAGGCTGGCGTCGTCGAAATCGAGCACCCGGCTCTCCGGGTCCATCACCACATTCTCGAGCACCGTGCCGAAGCGCTTGGTGGTGGCATAGATTTCCGGCTCGGCCTCGGGCGACAGCCGGATCATCTTGGCGTAGCAGCCGCCTTCGAAGTTGAACACGGCCGTGTCCGACCAGCCATGCTCGTCGTCACCGATCAGGGTTCGGCTGGCATCGGCCGACAACGTCGTCTTGCCGGTTCCGGAGAGGCCGAAGAAGACGGCGGTGTCGCCCTTCGGACCGATATTCGCCGAACAGTGCATCGGCATGATGCCCTCGACCGGCAGCAAATAGTTGAGCAGGCCGAACACCGACTTCTTCATCTCGCCGGCATAAGCGGTGCCGCCGATCAGGATCAGCTTCTCGCTGAGGTTGACCGCGATCACGGTCTCGGACCGCGTGCCGTGCCGGGCCGGGTCGGCGCGGAAGCTGGGTAGGTCGATGATCGTATATTCCGGCTCGAATCCGGCGAGCTCGGCCCCGGCGGGGCGGACCAGCATCGTCCGGATGAACAGGCTGTGCCAGGCCAGCTCGTTGACGACGCGCACGCGCACGCGATGCTCGGGCTGGGAGCCGCCGAACAGGTCCTGGACGAACAGGCTCTCCTTTTCGGCGAGTGCAGCCAGGAAATCGGCCTTCAGCGCCGCGAAATGCTCGGGCCCCATCGACGCATTATTGTCCCACCAGATCGTGCCTTCGGTCTCGGAGTCGCGGACGATGAACTTGTCCTTGGCGGAGCGACCGGTGTGCTTGCCGGTCTCGACGACCAGCGGGCCGTCCTTGGCTAGCCGGCCCTCGCCGCGCAGCAGCGACTGCTCGACGAGCGGCGCCGTCTCCAGATTCCAGTGCAGCGTCGCGGGCGTGTCGATGCCCTGGTGATGCAAATCGAATGACGGGACCCTGTTGGCCACGTGAACTCCCCTCGATGAGTGTGTTCGCCGTCGGCGGACGGCGCGGTCGATACGCCTCCGCCCTTATCGGACGGTCCGTTGCGCGTCAAAGGGGCCTTGGTTAAACCGGGTTAAGCGGAATAGTGAGGCAAGGGTTCAGACCCGCTATTTATGAGGCCGTGATGGCATGCAGAAGTGCGCTGGGAGGGAGAGCGTGCGGCCAGCTACCGGGAAGTAGCTGGCAAGCGATCGACCGCGCCAGCGCGCTTCTGCATGCCACCCCCTTCGGGGGCAGGGCTTTTCCGGGCGCCTGGCGTCGTCGAATCGTGTCCAACGGGCTGACCAGCCCGCTGAACACGCTCCTCCTTGCCATGCATCCCGGCCCAGCCCTGTCACGGCCTCATAAATAGCGGGTCTAAACCCTAATCATGTCGATAACGATCGCTTTGGTCGACGATGACCGCAACATCCTGACGTCCTTGTCGGTCGCCCTCCAGTCGGAGGGCTTCGTCACCCGCCTCTATTCCGATGGCGAGAGCGCGCTCAAGGCGCTGACCGAGAATCCGCCCGACCTGGCCGTGTTCGACATCAAGATGCCGCGCATGGACGGCATGGAGCTGCTGCGGCGCGTGCGCGAGAAGAGCGATTTCCCGGTCCTCTTCCTGACCTCGAAGGACGAGGAGCTGGACGAGGCGCTCGGCCTCGCCATGGGCGCGGACGATTATATCGCCAAGCCCTTCTCGCAGCGGCTCTTGATCGCCCGCATCCGCGCCGTCCTGCGCCGCACCGAGATGCGCGCGCGCCCCGAAACCGAGGACGAGGCCGAGGCGGTCGAGATCGAGCGCGGCCGGCTGCGCATGGACCCGGCCCGCCATCGGGTGCGCTGGGGCGGCAAGGAGGTGGTGCTCACCGTCACCGAATTCCTGATCCTCGAGGCGCTCGCGCAGCGGCCGGGCGTGGTCAAATCACGCAACCAGCTGATGGACATCGCCTATCAGGACGACATCTATGTCGACGATCGTACGATCGACAGCCACATCAAGCGGATGCGCCGCAAGTTCCGCGCGGTCGACAACGAGTTCAAGGCGATCGAGACTCTCTACGGCGTCGGATACCGTTTTGCCGAGGAATGAGGATCGCGAGCTCCGGCTGCGCTGGTCGCGGCGGCTTTCGCTTCGTCAGCGGATCCTGGCGGTCAACATCTTCGCGATCGCGATCCTGGCCGGCAGCCTCTTCTATCTGGACAGCTTCCGCAGCCGGCTGACCCAGGCCCGGGTCGAGCAGGCCCAGGCCGAAGCGGTGATGGTCGCCCATATGCTCGCTGTCGTTCCGGCCGACGCGCGCGAAGGCGTGCTGGCGCAGCTCGGCCGCGATTCCGGCACGCGGCTGCAGGTCTATGGTCGTGACGGCCGGCTTCAGGCCGACGGCTGGCGGCAGAGCGGGCCGACCTACGAGATGCGCGATCCGAGCCTCGAGGCCTGGTATCGCGGCGTCGCGCGCGCGCTCGACAATGGCTTCGATGCGATCGTCGGCGCCCGGCAGCGGCCGATGTTCACACCGCCGGCGGTGGATTCGCTCGCCGCCTGGCCCGAGGCCCGGACGGCGCTCGCGACCGGGCGGCCGGAGACCGAGCTGCGCCGCGCGCCCGAAGGGACGCCCTTCATCAGCGCGGCGATGCCGGTGCGCGGCGACGGCGTGCTGCTGATCACCGTCAATGCGCGCGACATCCGCCGCGTCGTTCGCGCCGAGCGCTTCACGCTCGCCGTCGTCCTGCTGGTGACGATCATCCTGTCGGTGCTGCTGTCGCGATTCCTGGCGCGCACCATCGCCAACCCGCTGCGCAAGCTGGCGCTCGCCGCCCATCGCGTCCGTCTGGGGCGGGCGCGCGAGGTCGACGTGCCGATCCTGCCGGCGCGGCGCGACGAGATCGGCCTGCTCGCCCGCGCCCTGCACGACATGAGCCAGAGCCTGCGGCAGCGGATCGACGCGACCGAGGCGTTCGCCGCCGACGTCACCCACGAGCTCAAGAATCCGCTCGCATCGCTGCGTTCGGCGGTCGATACGCTCGAGCGGGTCGAGGATCCGGCACTGCGCGGACGGCTGCTCGACGTGGTGCGCCAGGATGTCGGCCGGCTCGATCGGCTGGTGGTCGACATCGCCGAGGCCTCCCGGCTCGACGCGGAGCTGTCGCGGGCGCGGTTCGAGCCGGTCGACCTCGGCATCATGATCGAATCGATGCTGCCGCTCTGGGAGGAGCGCGACGACAAGGTGCAGATCGCGTTCGCCCGGCCGCGGCTGGGCAGCGCCGTCGTCCTCGGCGACGAATCGCGGCTGGCGCGGCTGGTCGACAATCTGGTCGACAACGCCATCTCTTTCTCTCCGGAAGGCGGCCTGGTCGAGATTCGGGCCACGGCGGCTGGCGAGGAGGTGCTGGTGATCGTCGAGGACCAGGGACCGGGCGTTCCGGACGAGGCGCGTGAGGCGATCTTTAACCGATTCCACAGCATCAGGTCCGAAGAAGATTTCGGCCGCCATTCCGGCCTCGGCCTCGCCATCGCCAAGGCGATCGTCGAGGGGCATGGCGGACAAATCGAAGTTGGTCAGCGGCACGACGGGCAGAAAGGCGCCCGTTTCGTGGTCCGCCTGCCGGGAGCCCAATCATGAGCACGCCATCGCTGTCGTCCGAAACCATCCATGCGAGTGCGGTTGCAATTCGCGGGCGAGCGGTGCTGATCGGAGGCTTGTCCGGCCGGGGAAAATCCGACCTGGCGCTGCGCCTGATCGACCGCGGCGGCGGATTGGTCAGCGACGATTATGTCTTCGTCCGCCGCCAGGGAGACCGTCTGCTCGCCAGCGCGCCGCCGACGATCGCCGGCAAGATCGAGGTCCGCGGCGTCGGCCTCGTCGACTTCCCGACCGAGAGCGAGGTGCCGGTGGCCCTGTTCGTCGACCTCGACGTCCCGCCGGAGCGGCTCCCCGAGCCGGGCGAGACGCGATCGATGGCCGGAATCGCGATCCCGGTCGTGGGACTCAGCGCGCTTGAGCCGTCGGCGCCGATCAAGGTAGAGCTTGCCCTCAGGATGATCGGCTTGTCGAACTGAGGGTGGAGAGCAGCCCGCAAAGGATTCTCCTCGTCACCGGGCTTTCGGGCGCCGGCAAATCGACCGTGCTGAAGACGCTCGAGGATATCGGCTGGGAAGTCGTCGACAATCTCCCGCTGTCGCTGCTCGATCCGCTGCTGGCCGCGCCCGCCGCCGCCGGCGCAGAACGCGAACGCCCTCTGGCGATCGGCCTCGACAGCCGCACGCGCGGCTTCGACGCCGAGCGGATCGTCCAGCAGATCAAGCGCCTGGCCCGCGATCACGCATTGGTCGAGACCCTGTTCCTGGAGTGCGGCACGCCCGAGCTGCTGCGGCGCTATTCGGAGACGCGTCGTCGCCATCCGCTGGCGCCCGACCGGCCGGCGATCGACGGCATCGCCCAGGAGCGCGAGATGATGGCGCCGCTGAAGCGCTGGGCCGACCATCTCATCGACACCAACGACGTCGATTCGAACAGTTTGAGGCTCCAGATCCGCGACCGATTCGGCGGCGAGGAAGATTCGCCGACGCTGACCATCCAGTCGTTCGGCTTCGCCCGCGGGGTGCCGCGCAATGCCGACCTCGTCTTCGACATGCGATTCCTGCGCAATCCGCACTGGGACGAGGCGCTGCGGCCGCTGACCGGCCTCGATGCGGCCGTCGCCGCCCATGTCGCAGCAGACGAGGCCTATGAGGATGCGCTGCTCAAGATCGAGGAGCTGCTGATCACCCTGCTTCCGCGCTATCGCGCCGAAGGAAAGGCCTATGTCTCGATTGCATTCGGCTGTACCGGCGGGAGACATCGTTCGGTCCATGTGGCGGATCGCGTCGCTGCACGGTTGCGTGAAGCGGGATTTTCGCCCACGTTGGACCATCGCGACCTCGCCACGCCGCCCCGTGACGGCATCGAGCGCAGCGCACGGGCGAGCATGTTGGGAACAGGGGCGGACGACAGCGTCCAAGGTGAATGAATGATCGGTCTGGTGCTGGTGACTCATGGCGGACTCGCGTCCGAATTCGTGACTGCGATGGAGCATGTCGTCGGGCCTCAGGACCGGATCGCGCCGATCTGCATCGGTCCCGAGGACGATATGGAGGCCCGGCGCGACGATATCGCCAAGGCGATTGCCGCGGTGGATGACGGCAGCGGCGTGATCATCCTCACCGACCTGTTCGGCGGCACGCCCTCCAATCTCGCCATCTCGCTGATGAAATCGGAGAAGATCGAGGTGATTGCCGGGGTCAATCTGCCGATGCTGATCCGCCTGGAAGGGGCGCGCAAGACGATGGACGTCAAGGCGGCGGTGGCGGCGGCGCGCGAGGCCGGCCGCAAATATATCTCGGTCGCCTCCGAGGTCCTCGGCGAAGCGGCCGCCTGAGCCGGGAATCGCAGACGTGAACGCGCATGCCGCGAGCCGCACCGTCGAAGTCAGGAACAAGCGCGGCCTCCATGCCCGCGCCAGCGCCAAATTCGTCACGCTCGCCTCGCAGATCGACGCGACGATCGAGGTCGAGAAGGACGGATCGAGCGTCTGCGGAACCTCGATCATGGGCCTGATGATGCTCGGCGCCGCGATGGGCGACACGATCACGATCAGCGCGACCGGACTCGGCGCCGAGCTGGCGGTGGAGCAGCTGGTCGCGCTGGTCGAAGCCCGCTTCCACGAGGAATAGGTGGCGCGGCAGGTCACCGCCTTTTCGAATCCGCTGGTGAAACTGGCGCGCGGCCTTCGCGAAAAGAAGAACCGGCGGCGCGAAGGCCTGTTTCTGGCCGAAGGCCTGCGCATCCTGACCGAGGCGCGCGAAGCCGGCGCGCTGCCGGCAACATTGTTCTTCAGCGATGATGCTCACCCCCTTCTCCGCCGGCTGATCGACGAGACCGAAGCGGCGGGCGGCGAGACGATCGAGACCAATGCCGACATTCTCCACAAGATCTCCGGCAAGGAGAATCCGCAGACCGTGATCGGCCTCTATCCGGCGCGCGATGCGGATCTGGCGGACCTGGACCGCGACGCGGCGCCCTTGTGGATCGTCGCCCAGGCGCTGCGCGATCCCGGCAATCTCGGCACCATCCTGCGCACCGGCGACGCGGTCGGCGCCGGCGGTCTGATCCTGGTCGACGATTGCGCCGATCCCTATTCGGTCGAGGCGGTGCGCGCCTCGATGGGCGCCCTGTTCACACAGCGGATCGCCACCGCACGCTGGCCGGACTTCGTCGCCTGGCTGCGTTCAGGACCGGGTCAGCTGATCGGCACCAGTCTCAAGGCCGAGCTGGACTATCAGGAGCCGGCCTATGCGAAGCCGGCCTTCATCCTGGTCGGCAACGAGCAGGCCGGCTTGCCGGAGGCCTATGAAGCGGAGTGCGATCTGCTGGTGAAGATGCCGATGCTCGGCAAGGCGGACAGCCTCAACGCGGCGGTGGCGACCGCGGTGATGGCTTATGAGGTGATCAACCAATGGCGGCGAACCGGTTGAAGCGAGCGGCACTGCTGATGGCGTTGGCGGCCGCGTCCTGGAGCTCCGTTCCGGCCCAGTCGCAACAGACGCCCTATCGCGCGTTCGGAAGCCAGCCCTTCTGGTTCCTGGAGATACGGGGCGGCCAGCTTCTTTACGATTCCGGCAACGATCCGGAGATCGTGGTCCCGACACCGCGGCGGGAGCCCCGCCGCAACGGCTATCGTTATCGCGCGCGCGGCCTGATCGTCACGGTCCAGCATCGCCCTTGCGAGGAAGAGGATGCCGTCATCTATGCGGACACCGTGCGGGTGACCGCGCACGGCTACACGGTCCGCGGATGCGGCGGCGCCGCCATCGGCGGCGACATCCAGGAGCCCGGCGAACGGGCGGCGCCTGAGATATTCTCCGCGCTCGGCACCGAACCCTTTTGGGGTGTCACGGTCGCCAATGATCGCATCGTCTATGATCCTTCCGAAGGCGAGGATGTATCGGCGCCCACGCCGCCTCGCCAGGCGACGTCCGACGGCTATCGCTGGCAGGCGCGTCGCATCACCGTCGAGGTGGCGAACCGCGCCTGCAGCGACGGCATGAGCAACAATGTCTATCCGGCCGAGGTGAAGGTCTTCGTCAATGGCGCTCGCCTGACAGGGTGCGGCGGCTACGATTTTACCCAGTCGCTTTCCGGAACCGCATGGCAGATCGTCAACGTCAACCTCAACGATGTCAGCGGCGATGCCTATCGCATTGAATTCACAGGCGATCGAATCAGCGGCCGCGCAGGGTGCAACCGCTTCAACGGCACCTATTCCCGGCGCGATGATCGCACCATCGTGGTTGGCGCGCTCGCGACGACGCGCATGGCCTGCCCCGAGCCGCAGATGGAGCATGAGCGTGCCGTGCTCGAGATGTTCACCCTGCCCGTGCGCCTCAGCTATTCGGTGCCGGGTACGATTACCCTCGGCAACGAACTGGGCGGGATCATGCTGACCCAAGTCCGCTAGGCGCGGCCCTCGGGCGGCGTTTCCTTGACCAATTTGGTCAGCGGCCGCGGCGCCGATTCGATCACAGGAAGCGCCTCTATCTCCTTGGCGCCGCTTGAGACTTCGAGCGTCTCGAACCTTTTCGCCTGGGTCATGACCTGGCTCTCGAGGCTGCCGACAAAGGCATTATAGGCACCGGTCGCGAGCTCGAGGTTGCGACCCATCTTGGCGACATGGCCGCCCATGGTCGCGAGCCGGGAGTGAAGCTCCTTGCCGAGCCGGGCGATTTCCGCCGCTTCCTCGGCCAGCCGCTCCTGCCGCCAGACGCTGGCGACGGTGCGGGCGATCGCGACCAGGTTGGTCGGCGTCGCGAGCAGCACCCGCCGTTCGAACGCCCATTCCCACAGGGCATCGTCCTGCTCGAGCGCCGCGGTCAGGAAATGCTCGCCGGGAATGTAGAGGATCACATAATCGGCGGCATCGCCGAACTGCTCCCAATAATTCTTGGATCCGAGCTGCTGGGCGTGGAGACGGATCGCGGCCGCGTGCTTCTGGAGATGGGCCAGCCGCGCCGCCTCGTCGACCTCCTCGCTCGCATCGAGATAGGCGTTCAAAGAGCATTTGGCGTCGATGATCAGCTTGCGGCCGCCCGGCATCCGCACGATCACGTCGGGGCGCAGCCGGCCGTCCTCGGTGGTGACCGAGACTTCCGACTGGAAATCGGCATGGGCCGACAGGCCCGCCTGTTCGAGCACGTTGCGCAATGACTGCTCGCCCCAGCGTCCGCGCGCCTTGGGGCTCGCCCGCAGCGCATTGACGAGACGGGCGGTCTCGTCCCGCACCTGGGTATGGCCGGTATGGAGCAGCTGCACTGCCTCGCGCAGGCCGGCATATTGGTCGACCCGGCTCTTCTCGACCTCCTTGAGGCCGTCCTCATAGCGCTTCAGCGTCGCCTCGACCGGCTGCAGCAGCGCCTTGAGCTGCGCCTCGCTCTTCTCGCCCGCCTGGTTGAAGCGCGCGTCGGCCCGCTCGAGGAACTGCCGCTGCGCGTCGCTGAGCAATTTTGCGCCGACCTCGTGGAACTGGGCGGTCAGCGCCTCCTTGGCCTCGATCAGCTCCTTCATCCGCGCTTCGAAATTCCGGGCATCGGCCTGGAGCCCGGCCAGGTCCTGCCGCGCCGCGTCCCGTTCGCTGGTCGCGGCAGCGAGCTCGGTGCGCAGCTGCGCGCAGGTTTTGGCCCGTTCCTCGGCGAGCACCGCCGCACGGCCACGGCCCAAAAACCAGCCGAGCGCGAGCCCGGCGCCGAGCATCAGCAGCGCCAGCAGGATAGCGAAAAACGGCTCCATTCGCTCAGCCTCCGGGTGGAACGAAGAGCGAACTTAAAGCAGGCGCGAGTCCCGCTCAAGCCATGGCGGAAGGAAGCTGTGGAAAAAGGACCGCGGCTCAGGCGGCGCGCTGGGTGCCCATCTCGCGGCGAGCCTTGACCAGCTTCTTCATGATCATGTCGCGCTTCAGCCGCGACAGATGATCGATGAACAGTACGCCGTTCAGATGGTCGATCTCATGCTGCAGGCAGACCGCGAGCAGGCCGTCGATCCATTCGTCGTGGCTGTTGCCGTCGCGGTCGAGCCAGCGGGCGCGGACCCGGTCCGGCCGCATCACCTCGGCATATTGGTCGGGGACCGACAGGCAGCCCTCCTGATAGGGCACGGTCACGTCCGACGTCTCGAGGATCTCCGGATTGATGAAGACGAGCGGATTCTTCACCGGCTCGCCCTCCTCTTCCTCCGGCTCCTGCAGGTCGATGACGAGCAGGCGCTTGGGCACGCCGACCTGGATCGCGGCGAGGCCGATGCCGGGCGCCGCGTACATGGTCGCGAACATGTCGTCGATCAGCGCGCGCAGCGCATCGTCGACCTCCTCGACGGGCGAGGAAATCTGCCGGAGCACCGGGTCCGGGGTCTCATAGATCGGCAAGAGGGCCATGACGGAAAAATAGGCTGGGCCGGGCCGAAGTTCAAGGAATCCGAACGGCTAAGCCTTGGTATCGAACAGGATCACGATCCGATCCGCGGCGCTTGCGTTGCGGACGCTGTGGAATCGCGACACGTCGAGCCACCAGGCCTCTCCCGGGGCAAAGCTGATCGACTGCTCGCCGACCGTCACCTCCGCGCCCGGCACCGACTGCAGCGCGATCTGATAGCGGCGCTCGCGATCGCCATCCATGCCGTCGAAATGGCGGGAAACGCCCTCGCCCGGCCGCATCAGACCGATCCGGGCATAACTAATCCGGCCGCAATCCCCGTGGTTCGCCGCCGCCGCGGCATGGACTAGGTCGATCAGCGTCCAGCTCTGATCGAGACTTCCGGCCATCAGCCGTTCGCCCGCTGGCCCAACCAGATTGATCTGGCGGCTCCCGGGCGCGACCTCGACCCAATAATCGTCACACAAAGCCAGTTCGGCGAGCGCGGTTGCGACGTCCAGATTCTCGGCGATCCGGACGAGTGGTTCGTACATCTCAGGCGACCGGCCGCCGCGCGCGCAGCGCCTGGGCGAGCGTCCCCTCGTCGAGATAGTCGAGCTCGCCGCCGACCGGCAAGCCGTGGGCGAGCTGGGTGACCCGGACCGGGAAGCGCTCGAGCCGCTCGGCGAGATAATGGGCGGTGGTCTGGCCTTCGAGCGTGGCGTTCATCGCCAGCACGACCTCGTCGACGCCGCCGCCCGCGACCCGGCCGATCAGGCCGTCGATATTGAGGTCCTCCGGGCGAACGCCCTCGAGCGCCGAGAGACGGCCGCCGAGCACGTGGAAGCGGCCGGGGAAGAGCCGTGAGCGCTCCAGCGCCCAGAGGTCGGAGACCTCCTCGACCACGCAGAGCAGGCGCGTGTCCCGGCGCGCATCGGCGCAGATGCCGCAGGGATTGGTGGTGTCGACATTGCCGCAGGTCGCGCAGACCGAGAGCGTCTCGTTGACCCGCTCCAACGCCCTGAGCAGCGGCGTCAGCGCCGTTTCCCGCCGCTTCATCAGGTGCAGCACCGCGCGGCGCGCCGAACGCGGACCCAGGCCGGGAAGGCGCGCCAGGGCTTGGGCAAGGGCTTCGATCTCGGGAGAGGCCATGGCCTTCCTCTATGGCAAGGCGCCGCTTCTTGCCAAGCGAGCCAGGACAGATAGGACGGGCGGATGCGCATCGCCTTCATGGGAACGCCCGATTTCGCCGTGCCGACGCTCGACGCCCTGGTCGCCGCCGGCCATGAGATCGCGGCCGTCTACACCCAGCCGCCACGGCCGGCCGGACGCGGCAAGGCGCTGTCGCCCTCCCCGGTCCAGCGCCGCGCCGAAGCCGGCGGCCTCAGCGTGCGCACGCCGACGTCGCTGCGCGATCCGGATGCGCAGGCCGAATTCGCCGCGCTCGACCTCGATGCCGCCGTGGTCGCGGCCTATGGCCTGATCCTTCCGCTGCCGATCCTGGAGGCGCCCAAATATGGCTGCCTCAACGTCCACGGATCGCTGCTGCCGCGCTGGCGGGGCGCCGCACCGATCCAGCGCGCGATCCTGGCCGGCGACGAGCGGACCGGGATCTGCATCATGCAGATGGAGAAAGGCCTCGACACCGGTCCGGTCTATCTTTGCCGCGAGACCGAAATCGGCCGCAAGACCGCCGGCGCGCTCACCGACGAGCTCGCTGCGATCGGCGGCGCGCTGATGGTCGACGTGCTCGACCGGATCGACGCCATGACGCCTGAGCCGCAGCCCGAGGCGGGCGTGACCTATGCCCACAAGATCGAGAAGCATGAGGCGCGGATCGATTTCACGGCGTCTGCAGAGGCGGTCGAGCGGCAGATCCGGGCGTTCAATCCCGTCCCGGGCGCCTTCTTCGAGCATCATGGGGAGCGAATCCGCATCCTCGAGGCGGTCGTGATGCCTGGCGCCGGAGCTCCAGGCCAGGTTCTCGACACCAATCTCTCCATCGCTTGCGGCGAGGGTGTGATCATGCCCCGGCGAGTCCAGCGCGCGGGACGCGGCGTGATGGGCACCGGCGAGCTGCTGCGCGGCTTCGCGATCGCGCCCGGGACGCGGCTCGCATGACCCGCTTCCGCCTGACCGTCGAGTTTGACGGGCGGCCCTTCATGGGCTGGCAGCGCCAGGCGCATGGGCCGTCGGTCCAGCAGGCGATCGAGGAGGCGATCCAGGCGATCACCCATGAGGAGGTGACGCTGCACGCCGCCGGCCGAACCGATGCCGGCGTCCATGCGCTCGCCATGACCGCCCATGTCGATATCGAACGGCCGATCAGCGCCCATCGGCTGGCCGACGGCACCAATGCCAAATTGCGTCCGCTGCCCATCGCGATCCTCGCGGCGGAGGAGGCCGAGGAAGATTTCCACGCCCGCTTTTCCTGCATCGGCCGGCGCTACGTCTATCGTATCGTCAATCGCCGGGCGCCGCTCGCGCTCGACGCGGGCCGGGCCTGGCGCGTCCCCGTCGTTCTCTATGCAGACGATATGAACAGGGCCGCACAAGTCCTTGTCGGAAGACATGATTTCACGACCTTCCGATCGGTCCAGTGCCAAGCGGACAGTCCAGTCAAGACGCTCGACCGGCTGACCGTAAGGCGGCTGGGCGAAGTGATCGAGATCGAGGCCGCCGCCCGCTCCTTCCTCCACCATCAGGTCCGGTCGATGGTCGGCTGCCTGGAGCTGGTCGGGCGCGGCAAATGGACCAAGGCCGACCTCAAGGCGGCGCTGGAGGCGCGCGACCGCGCCGCCTTGGGCTTCAACGCGCCGCCCGACGGGCTCTATTTTGTCGCGGCGGTCTATCCGGGCGAGCGTTAGCAGAACCCAGGCCGAACAGCCGCTGCAGCGACTTTTCGAGCATAAGCAGCTGCCACAGCAGCCGGCCATGGTCGCTCTGCCCGCGCAGATGATCCTCGGCCAGCCGCGCGATCGCCTCGCCGTCGAACCAGCCGGTCTCGGCCAGCGCCGAGCCATGGGCGATCGCCACCGCCGCGCGCGCGAGCGGGCCGCGGAACCAGGCCGAGACCGGAGTGACGAAGCCCATCTTGGTGCGATGGAGGATCTCGCTCGGCAGGCGCGACGCCAAAGCCCGCTTCATCAGCCATTTGCCGCTGCCACCACGCAGCCGCATCCGCGCCGGAAGCCGCGCCGCGAACTCGACCAGGCGGTGGTCGAGCAAGGGCTCGCGCGCCTCGAGGCTGACCGCCATCGACGTCCGGTCGACCTTGGTGAGGATGTCGCCGGGCAGCCAGATCTGGAGATCGGCATATTGGGCGCGCGACAGCGCATCATGTGCCGGTGCCTCGGCAAAGGCGCGGGCATAACGCTGCTCGGCATGATGGCCGTCGAGGCTGCGGCGGAAGGCCTCACCGTAAAGACGCGCACGAAGCTGCGGCGGAGTCACCCCCACCGCCAGCGCATAGGCTTCGCCGCTCGAACGGCCGAGCGCCTGGAGCGTGGTCTTGGCTCGCAGCGCGCGCGGCGCCCAATCGAGCTTTGGATAGACGTCGCCGAGCGCACCGGCCGCGCGCGCGAGCGGGCCGGGCAGCAAGGCGCGCGCCCGCTCCTCGCCCTGGAACATGCGATAGCGGCGATAGCCGGCGAAAATCTCGTCGGCGCCGTCGCCGGACAGAGAGACGGTCACCTTCTCGCGCGCCAGCTCGCATACCCGATAGGTCGCCAGCGCCGACGCGTCTGCGAACGGCTCGTCGAACGCCTCGGCCAAAGTATCGATCAGGCCGAAATCGTCGGCGGCAACGGTCCGCGCGCGGTGATTGGTCGCGAACAGCTGGGCGATCCGGGCGGCGTGGCGGGTCTCGTCATGATCGGCCTCGTCGAATCCGATCGAGCAGGTCTCGACCGCGCCCCGGCTCGCCTCGGCCATGAAGGCGACGACCGCCGAACTGTCGACGCCGCCCGACAGGAAGGCGCCGAGTGGAACGTCCGCAACCATGCGCGAGCGGACCGCGGCGCGCAGCCGGTCGACCAGCTCGTCCTGCAACGCCTTGGTCGGCCGGCGGTCGGTGGTCGAGAAATCGGGCTGCCACCAGCGCACCGGCGCCGGCACCGGCCGGCCTCGCTGGACCAGCAGGAAATGGCCGGTCGGAAGCTTGGCGACGCCGGCGACGATCGACGTGTCGTCGGGGACGTAGCCGAAGGCGAGGAAGTCATCGATCGCGGTCGGCGACGGCGCCCGCCGCAAGCGCGGATGGGCGAGCAGCCCCTTCAGCTCGGAGGCGAAGACCAGGGCGCCGTCGCCGAGCTGCGCGATGTAAAGCGGCTTCACGCCGAGCCGGTCGCGGGCGAGGAACAGGCTGTCTTGGTCGGCATCGTAGAGCGCGAGCGCGAACATGCCGTTGAACCGGGAGAGGCAGTCCGGCCCCCATTGCCGCCAGCCGGCCAGGATCACCTCGGTGTCGCTCTCGGTCCGGAAGACATGGCCCTTGGCCTCGAGCTCGGCGCGGACCTCGCGGAAATTGTAGATCTCGCCATTGTAGCTGAGCGCGATCCGCCGGTCGGTCGTCAGCATCGGCTGGGCGGCCGCGTCGCTGAGGTCGATGATCGACAGCCGGCGATGGCCGAGGCCGACCCCGGGCGCGGTCCAGACGCCGCTGCCGTCGGGGCCGCGATGCGCGAGCGCGTCGGCCATCGCCTCGACCCGCGCCGGATCGACCGGCTTGGGCACGTCGGGATGGAAGATGCCGGCAATGCCGCACATGGTCAGGAGCGCCCGGCGGCGCGGTCGGCGAGGCCGTCAATGGGCCCGAGCGCGCGCAGGAAATCGTCGATCGCCGGCCGCGGGCTGGCCCCGGCCGCCGGTGCGGGCGCGGAGAGCAGGACAGCGACCGTCTGCTGCGGTCCGCCGAACAGGCGCGCCTTCATCGTCTCGAGTTTCACCCCTACCCCGCTACCCGTCAGTACAGAGCCGATTCGGTAGAAGCTCAGCACCTCGCGCACCAGTCCGTGCGAGCCGATCCGCTCCGCGCGTCCGCCGAGCGGTGAGTCCGCATTGGCGGTCCAGACCCAGCCCTCGGCCGCGCCCTGGCCGAAGCCGACCAGTTCATGCCCTTCCGACTGCTGGGCGTAGACCGCGATGGCGAGATCGACCTCGCGCCCTCGCGAATCGCGATAACGCGCGGTCCGGAACAGGTCGGCATTGGCGAATTCGGGCTGCCAGGCACGGCCGCTGGCCGGCACGCGCGTCCAGCCCGCCACCTCGGGCAAGGCGATGTCGCTCGGCAGCGGCCGGACCGCGCTCGCCGAGACGGCCAGCGACCAGGCCGGCGCCATCGCGACCAGCACCAGCGCGGCGGCCGCGACGAAGCGGACCGGCGTCGGGCGCGCCGTTTCCGGCGCGCGAAGTCCGTCCAGCCACGGCCCGTCGATCGCCCGGTCGAAGAACGGCCAGGCCGCCGCGATTGTCAAGGCGATGACGACCGCGAAGAAGATGCCGCCATAGACGACATGGTCGAAGCCGGCTGCGAATTCGATGCTCGTCTGGCTGGCGATGTAGATCGTGCCCCAGGCACGAACGCCGTTGGCGAGGATCGGGATTACGACGGATGCCGCCATGAAGGCGATCCGGCGCGGCCAGGACCGGAAGCAGACATTGGCGACGAGCGCGCCGAACGCGACCATGGCGATCAGGAACTTGGCGCCCGCACAGGCTTCGGCGACCTCGAAATAGCCGGCGGGCGTGGTGATGAAGACGCCTTCGAGATGCGCCGGTATCCCGGACAGTCCGAGCAGGGCCATGGCGATGTCGGCCGTGATCAACTGAAGGGTCGGCACCAATTCCTCGCCGAACGGCACCAGGAACAAGGCGAAGCCGAGCGGGAAGAGCAGCCCGCGCGCCACCCATGGGCCGAGACAGGCGATGACCGCCCCCTGGAGCATCAGCACCAGCCCGAGCTGGCACGCCAGCGCGACGCCCCCCGCCTCTCCGAGCAGCCAGCCGAGGCCGCCGGCCGCCGCCAGCGCGAGGCCGCCGGACCAGGCGGCCGGCTGCAACCGGCTGAGCTCGGGCAGGCGCTGCCAGACCAGCCAGGCAATGATCGGCGGGATCAGCAGGACATGGTTGAAGGTGGAGCTGTTCCACCAGATCGACGCCATGCTGGCCGCGTCGCGCCAGAACAAGGTGAGGATCCCCGTCACGACGAGGATGAGCGCGCCGAGATGGCTGCGCCAGGACGATGCAGGTTCGGCCTGCGCGATCGGCAGAGCGACGGTCATGCCGCCTGCCTTCGGCAGCCCTCGCCGACCAAAGCGGCGAGCGATTCCAGCCGCGACTCCCAGGAATAGGACCCGACCACCAGCCATCGCGCCGCATTGCCGAGATCCGTCGCCCGGGTGCGGTTCGCCAGCAGCGTCCGGATGGCCTGGGCCATATCCGATGGCGCCTCGGCCACCATCAGGTCGCGGTCGGGCTTCGCCTCGATGCCTTCGAACGCGGCCGGCGACGCCACCACCGGCTTCGCCATCGCCATCGCCTCGAGCACCTTGTTCTGAATGCCGCGCGCGATCCGAAGCGGCGCGACGACGATCGTCGCCGCCTCGATCCAGCTGCGGATGTCGGCGACCGCTCCGGTCACTTCGACGCGCGGACCGGCAAGCGCTTGCACGGCGGGCGCCGGATTGCGGCCGGCAATGACGAAGCGCGCGTCGGGAACCAGCGGCAGCACCTCGCGCGCGAACCAGGCGACGGCGTCGACATTGGGCGCATAGTCCATCTGGCCGGTGAACAGCAGGATCGGCCCTTCCCCGCGCGCGCCAGCATCCAATCGCGGAATGGCGGCCGCCGGATCGAAGAAGCGGAAGTCGATGCCGTTGGAGAGCGCGCGGATGTTGTCGAGCCCGGTCTGGTCACGGAACAGGGCCGCCTCGGCCTCGCTGACGAAGGTGACGACATCGGCCCGTCTCGCCGTCGCTCGCTCGAAGGCACCGAGCCGCCGGGCTTCGCGGCGGTGGACCCAGGCCATCGGGCCGCTGCCGTCCTCCGCATATTGGGCGAACTTGGCGGAATCGACGTCGCCGAAATCCATCACGAAACGATGGCCGCCGCCGTGCGGTACGAATTGAGCCATTTGCCCGGAAAAGGCGAAGATCGTGTCGATCCGCTCACACCCCAGCAAATTGGTCACGAAACCGCGCAGGGTGGCGCTGTCGAACATCGTCAGGGATGCGGGCCGCCGCAGCATCAGGGCGCGCAGACCCGCGGCGGCGCGCGAGACGCGCCTGACTTCGACATGGGCCTCGCCGAGCGCGCCGCCGAGCGCCGCTCGCAGCGCCGGCAAATGGGCCGCATCGACCTCATCGTCCGCGAAGCAGGCGAGGTGGACCCGTCTCAGGCCGGCGAGATGCCGGAGCAGATGCCAGGACCGGATCTTGTCCCCGCGATCGGGCGGATAGGGAATCCGATGGGCCAGGAAGAGTATGTCCGGCATCAGCCGAGCCCGCGGGCGATGACCGGTCCGACCCGATTGGCGATCCACAAGGGCAGGCGCTGCCAGGCCGCGATCTTGAGCCGGTAGCGCGGATTGAGCGGGTTGACCTCGCGCGGCAGCGCGCCGTCGGCCGTGCGCACGGCGTAGACGAGCGGCGTCTCGTCGAAAGACCAGATCCGTTTGCGATTCCACGGGCCCGTGCCGACCTTGGAGCGGCCGAAATCGGCCCGGCGCATGCCACGCTCGATCGCGCTGACCATCAGCGCGTGCCACGCCACGTCATTGCCCCGCAGCTGGCGCGCCTCCTGAACGCCGCCGCCCCAAAATGGGTGGATCGTGCCCTTGAACAGGAAGCTCAGCATGGCCGAGATCGGACGATCCCCGTGCCAGGCGACCAGGATCTCGGCTTCCTCGCCGAAGGATTCGAGCGCCGCGTCGAACAAAGACCGCGGAAAGACCGGTGTCCCCAGATTGCGGACGCTTTCGGAATAGACCCGATAGTGGGCAGCCCGGTGCCGCGCATCGCGGCCGAAGCTGACCGACAATCCAAGCTCGCGGCCCTTGCGGACCTCGGCCCGTTGCCGGCGGGGCAGTTCCGCCAGCAACGTGTCGGCCGTGTCGGGAAGGTCGCGGGTGAAGACCGAATAGACATGGGGACGGACCTGCCATCCCTCGGGAATCGGGCCGCCGCGCAGCTCCAGGCTCGGGCATCCGCGGGCCTCGGCCAGCGCCCAGCCGGCTTCGGCGAGCGCTGCCGCGGCTTCACCCTCGGCCAACATTCCGCCGCCTGTCCCGAATCCGGTCGAGACGATCGCATTGCCGAACAAAGGCGAGCGGATCTCGGACAGAGGCAGGCAGCCGACCAGCGACCCGCCGCGCTCGGCGACGAGATAGTGCGCGCGCTGCCCGGTTCCCCGCTCGACCGCCCGGCTCCATTGCGGGCGATGAAAGAGCTCGCTGTCCGGATGCTCGACGACGAACGCGTCGATCCGGCTTGTCTCGGCCGGATCGACGAGATTGGCGGCGCGGACCGTGAGCGTGCCGACGGGGTGGTGCGGCGCGTTCACGCCAGACGCTCCCGCTCGGCCGCGGCCACCTGATCGGTGCGATCCCACGGATAGGTCGTAAGAAGTTTCAACAGCTTGCCGCGCATAGCGGAGAGATTGGTGTAATGACGCAGCCGCGATTTGAGCGGCGCCTGCGCAACGAACGGCTGGTCCGGATCGATTTCCCACGGGTGGAAGTAGAAGATGGCCGGCCGCCCTTCCTTGTTCACGCGCGACACCGCCCAGTCGGAAAAGGCGTAGGGCAGCAGCCGGAAGAAGCCGCCGCCGCCCGCCGCCATGCGCCGGCCCGCGACGTCGACCGTCGTCACCGGCAGCTCGATCAGGTCGCTGTCCGCGATCGGCCGCCAGGCGAAGCGGGGCGAGTCCCGCCAGCCATAATGATCGTGCGCGACCGGCGCGACGCTGGACGAATAGGCATAGCCGGCTTCGGCGAGGATCGGATGCGCCCAGGGGGTGCGCGCGTCGATCGAGAAGCTCGGCGCCCGATAGCCGGCCACCTTGGCGCCCGACGCCTGCTCGATCGCGTCGCGGGCGTCGGCGAGATCCTTGCGGAATTCGTCCGGCGTCATGGTGAAGACGCGGCGATGGTCCCAGCCATGGCTGGCAATCTCATGGCCCGCCTCGGCCGCGCGCCGGATCAGGCCTGCATGACGGTGCGCGACCCAGCCGAGCGTGAACAATGTCGCCTTGACGCCAGCGGCGTCGAACAGTTCGAGCACTTTCTCGGTGTTGCGCTCGACGCGATGCGGCAGCGACTCCCAGGAGTCACGACCGATGACGGTCTCGAACGCGCCGACCTGGAACCAGTCCTCGACGTCGACGGAGAGGGCGTTGCGCACAAGCGACCCCTTCAGGCCGCGTTCGTGCGGTACGCCGTATCGGGATTGCCGCCCTCGACCCAGTCGACCAGCAGGGTCAGCACGCGGCGCAGGGTCGCTTCCTGCTCCTCGGCACGGGCCTCGAGCGCGGCGATGCGCCGCGCGAGCTCCGGGTCGGCGACCGGGACCTGCTGGATGATCGGCGCCGTCGCCGCTTCGGGAACCGAGGTGAGCAACGGACGCGACGAGCGCAGAGGCAGCACCCGCTCGGCCGCGGCCTGCGCCGCCGGCTCCGGCGTCGCCGCATCGGCCTCGAGCTCGGCCGCGACCGACCGCACGTCCTCCTCCTCGATTCGCTCGAGATTGGAGACGGCGGCATGGAGCAGCAGCCGGTTGGCCAGCTTGTTGACCTTGCGCGGAATGCCGCCGGTGCCGGCGTGGATCGCGTCGAAGGCCTCGGCGCCGAAGTCCGGATTGCCCTGCCAGCCGACCAGGGTCAGCCGGTGGAGCATGTAGGCGAGCAGCTCGTCGGACCCCATCGCTTCGAGATGATGGGTGGCGATGACGCGCTGGCGCAGCTGCTCGAGCGACGGCGAGGCGAGCTTCTCGCGGAACTCGGGCTGGCCGAGCAGCAGGATCTGGATCAGGGCGCGGCCGCGCACCTGGAAATTGGAGAGCATGCGCAGCTCTTCGAGCGCCGAGATCGAGAGGTTCTGCGCCTCGTCGACGATCAGCAAATTGCGCTTGCCGGCACGGACTTCCTCGTCGAGCCTTTGCTCGACCGCGTCGAGCAAGGCCGCCTT
>JAYRLF010000429.1:0-3308 GCA_041905385.1 Allosphingosinicella sp. | reverse complement strand
GGCTTGGAAGAAAAGGGAGATCCCAGCTTTCGCTGGGATGACGGAAGAGGCCGGAAGCCAGTGAAATCCGCCAGCCTCTCCGCGCCTCCGCGTCTCCGCGCGAATCTTTTACCGGCGATAGGGCACGAAGTCGCCGAGTCCGCACGAACCATATTCGGTGCGGCTCGCCGTGTCGTAGACCGTCGCGATGTCGCCGCGGCACAATTGGCTGCTGCTCGAGCGCGTCACCAGGGTGCGGCCCTCCAGGCTCGGGCAGCCGGCGGGCGGGCGATTGACGTAGATCGTGTCGCCCGGACCGTCGAACAGGATCGCGCCCTCGCCGATCGACCGGCTCGAGCGCAGGTTCAGCTGGCTGACGCAGCTCATCGGCGCGCCGGGCGTGCGGCCGGCGAGCGCCTCGGCCAAGCGGGCCTCATCCGATTGCGAGGGCGCGACCGCACCCTCGGCCGTGCAGCCCGCGGCGAGGACCAACGAGATCAGCAAGGTGAAGCGCTTCATGTCCGCCTCCATCGATGCGGCAACAACGAATGACGTGCTGCCTTTATCCTCTGAAACTGTCCTTGGCCGCGCGCCGGCGGGCGAACTCCTCGACCGAGCCGGCGCGCATGAACGGGTTGGTGTCGCGCTCGAGCGCGATCGTGGTCGGCACGGTCGCCTCGCCGGCCTGGCGGGCGCGCTCGACCTCGGCGGCCCGCGCCAGCAGCGCCGCATTGTCGGGCTCGACCGTCACCGCGAAGCGGGCGTTCGACAAGGTATATTCGTGGGCGCAGTAGATGTGCGTCTCCGGCGGCAGCGCCGCCAGCCGCGCCATATTGCCGTGCATCTGCTCGGCGGTGCCTTCAAACAGCCGGCCGCAGCCCATGGCGAACAATGTGTCGCCGACGAAGGCGACCTGCTCGTCGGGCAGATGATAAGCGATGTGGCCGGCGGTGTGGGCCGGCACCGCAAGCACCTCCGCCTCGACCGGGCCGAGCTTGACGCGGTCGCCCTCGCCGACGCCGCGGTCCATGGTCGGGATCCGCGCCGCTTCCGCCTCGGGCGCCGTCACCGTGCAGCCGGTCGCGCGCTTGATCGCCTCGTTGCCGCCAGTGTGGTCGGGATGCCAGTGGGTGTTCCAGATCTGGGTGATCCGCCAGCCGCGGCGCTCGGCCTCGGCGAGGACCGGCTCGGCGACGGCGGGATCGATCACGGTCGTTTCGCCCGAGCCCGGCTCGTGGACAAGCCATACATAATTGTCGCTGAGGACCGGGATTCGGACGATGTCGAGCATGGCCGGTCCGTTACGCCTTCGCCCGGAGAATCGCCAGCGCCTCGCGCGCCAGCGTCTCGACCAGCCCGGCGGCCGGCATCGGCGCCGCCAGCCGCGCCGCCTGGCCCGCCCACATCGGCATGAAGCCGGTCTCGCCGCGCGCGGCCGCGGCGCGGGCGATCGGGACCAGCGCCGCCGTGGCCAGCGGGAAGGGCGGCGTCTCCGCGCGGATGCGGCCGAGCGTATCGGTGAGCCGGGTCGGGACACCTCGAGCGAGACCACCACTGAACAAGTTGGTGAACGCGCTGTGCTCCGCGGGATCGCCTTGCAGCGCGGCGCGGTGAGCGGCGCCGATCAGGCTTTCCGGGCAATGAAGGAAGGCCGTGCCCAACTGGACGGCGGCGGCGCCGAGCGTCAAAGCCGCCGCGACGCCGCGGCCGTCGGCGATTGCGCCCGCCGCGATCACCGGCAGGCCGGTTGCGTCGGCGACCTGGGGCAGCAGGGCGAACAGGCCCATCTGCTCCTCGGGCGGCGCGCCGAGGAAGCGGCCGGCATGGCCGCCCGCCTCGAAGCCCTGGGCGATGATCGCGTCGACGCCCCGATCGGCCAGCCAGCGCGCCTCGGCGATCGTGGTCGCATTGCCGAGGATGCGGGCGCCGGTGGCCCGGACCCGGTCGAGCAAGGCGGCGGGCGGCAGGCCGAAGTGAAAGCTGACGATGTCGGGCCGGACCGCCTCGACCGCGGCCGACATCGCTTCGTCGAACGGCCGGCGGACCGGGCCCGGCGCCGCGGATTCGACGATGCCATAGTCGTCGTAAAAGGGCTGGAGCAGCGCCCGCCAGGCCGTCTCGTCCGCCGCTTCCGGCATAAGATGGCAGAAGAAATTGAGGTTGAGCGGGCCATCGGCCTGCGCGCGGACCTCGGCGGCCTGGGCGACGACCTCGTCCGCGGTCAGCATCGCGCAGGGCAGCGAGCCGACCGCACCGCCGCGCATCGCGGCGGCCGCGAGCGCGACCCCGCCCGCCCCCGCCATCGGCGCCTGGACGATCGGATGACGGCTGCCGAGCAGGGCGGCGAAGCGGCGATCGGGCCAGTCGCCGTCAGCCGCTACCACGTGCCGACATTCTCCATCGACGCCCAGGGCTCCTCGACCGGGAGGTGGCCGTCCTTCTGCAGCAATTCGATCGAGATGCCGTCGGGCGTGCGCACGAACGCCATCCGCCCTTCGCGCGGCGGCCGGTTGATGGTGACCCCGGCTTCCATCAGCCGCCGGCAGGTCTCGTAGATATCGTCGACCGCATAAGCGAGATGGCCGAAATTGCGGCCGCCATCATAGCCGGCCTCGTCCCAGTTCCAGGTGAGCTCGACCTGGGCGTCCTCGTCGCCCGGCGCGGCCAGGAAGACGAGCGTGTAGCGCCCTTTCTCATTCTCCATGCGGCGCAGTTCCTTCAGGCCGAGCACCGAGAAGAAGTCGAGCGTCGCCGGGAGGTCCGAGACACGGATCATCGTATGGAGATATTTCATCGCAGCCTGCCTCAACTCATCGCCATAAATACACGGTTCATCGACATGACGTCATAGACCGATCAGCGGTCGTGCGCGTGCACACCGCCAGGCAGGAGCCATTACATGTCTGAGGGCACTACGGGCAATCGCAACGGCTTTCTCATCACCGCCATCATCCTCGCCGTCGGCATCGTCATCGGCGGCTATCTGCTCGGCGACGGGCTGCGGCGCGCCCGCATGGCCGACCGCGCCGTGACCATGCGCGGCCTCGCCGAGCGCAACGTCACCGCCAATCTCGCTACCTGGAATCTCGGCTTCAGCGCGTCCGGCACCGACCTGGCCGAGGTGCAGGCCAAGATCGACCGCGACCAGCGCACCATCCAGAACTTCCTGCGCGCGGCCGGATTCCCGGCGGCGGCGCTGAGCGACGGCGGCGGCACGATCAACAGCGTCTATGACAATGACCGCGCGGCGACGGTCTATACGATCAACCGCAACCTCAATTTCCGCACCGAGGACGTGATGCGGGCGCAGCGCGCTTATGCCCGCCAGT
>JAYRLF010000028.1:0-20127 GCA_041905385.1 Allosphingosinicella sp. | reverse complement strand
AGCCTCCAGACGAATTACAAAGCCGAACATGGACCCGCGCCGAATCTCGAAATCCTTGTCCTACTGGCTGCGCCACAAGCCCGATGCGGCCGGTCTCGTCCTCGATTCCGCGGGCTGGGCGCCGGTCGATCACGTGCTTGCGGCGCTGGCCCGCGTCGGGCTGACCGACAGCCGCGACGATCTCGAGCAGGTCGTCGCGACCAACGACAAGGCGCGGTTCGAATTCTCAGACGACGGGCTGCAGATCCGCGCCCGGCAGGGCCATTCGCTCGCGGTCGATCTCGAATGGCCGCTGGCCGACCCGCCCGAACATCTCTTCCACGGCACGGTCGAACGCTTCCTCGACGCGATCCTGCGCGAGGGGCTGCGGCCGATGGCCCGCCACCACGTGCATCTCTCGCCGGACGTGGCGACCGCCCGGATCGTCGGCGCGCGGCGTGGAGAGCCCGTGATCCTGCGCGTGGCCGCCGGCGAGATGGCCCGGGCCGGACACGAATTCCGGATTTCCGCCAATGGCGTCTGGTTGACCGCGGAGGTTCCGCCCGCATTTGTCGAGCGCCTGCAAGGCGCTTGAACCTCGCGCATCGGTTCGCCACATCGCCGCCATGGCTTCAGAAAAAATAAGGGACGCGACCGCCTATCTCGACCAGGCGGTGGGCTTCGCATTGCCGGCGCGGCACGCGCGCGGCCGGCTCGTACGGCTCGGGCCGTTGCTCGACGACGTCCTCTCCGCGCATGACTATCCCGCGCCGATCGCGCGCATCCTGTCCGAGGCGCTGGTGCTTGCCGGCCTGCTCGGCGCGACCCTCAAGGACGCGGCCGGCCAGCTGACCATGCAGGCGCAGACCGAATCCGGCATCATCGATCTGCTCGTCTGTGATTATCGCGACGGCCAGCTGCGCGGCTATGTTCGCTTCGATGCGGACCGGCTGAAGGAATCGGCGCTGCCCGACCTCTTCGCCTTGTTCGGCAAGGGCTATCTCGCCATCACCTTCGACCAGGCGGTGTCGGGCGAACGCTATCAGGGCATCGTGCCGCTCGAAGGCGGCAGCCTCGCCGAGGCGGCCCAGCATTATTTCAGCCAGTCCGAGCAGATCCCCAGCCTGGTCAGGCTTGCGGTCAACGACACCGGCCACATCGCCGGCGGCATCCTCCTCCAGCACCTGCCGGAAGGCGAGGAGGGCCGCGATCGCCTCCACACGCGGCTCGACCATCCCGAGTGGGAGCATGTCCGCATCCTTGCCGAGACGATCCGCGCCAACGAGCTGTTCGACGCCGATCTCAGCCTCGAGGACCTGCTGTGGCGGCTGTTCCACGAGGAGGAAGAGGTGCGCGTGCTGGCCACGACGCCGCTCAGCAAGGGCTGCCGCTGCAGCTTCGAGCATGTCCGCGGCGTGCTGTCGCGTTTCGCGACGGAGGAACGCGCCGAGATGGCGGACGACGAAGGCTTCATCAGCGTCGACTGCGAATTCTGCTCGCGCGTCTTCCCGATCAAGCTCGACGAGCTGGACGGCTGAATTTTCTCTTTCCTCCCTGTCGCGCAGCGATGGGGAGGGAGACCGGCCGTAGCTCTAGCGAAGGCTGGTGGAGGGCATTCGGCGCCCGTAAATCTCCTCCCTATGAGCTACACTCAGAGCGAGGAACCGCGCCTGAACGCCCGCTTTAACCGTCGTTAACGGCTTGTTTACCATGGCTTAGCTACAAGGGGGATGTGCCGCGAGTGGCACGCTTTCCTCCCTAGCAGGCTTGATTGCCTGAACTGGGCCGCTCCCTCCAAAGGGGGCGGCCCATTCTTTTTCGCCAGGCCTCGATTATATGCGCGGGCGATGACCGAGCCTCGCACAGCCGTCGTCCTCCTGTCGGGAGGGCTCGACTCGATGGTGACCGCCGGGCTCGCGCGCGAGTCCGGCTTTCGCCTGCTCGCGCTGACCGTCGACTATAATCAGCGCCACAGGATCGAGCTCGACGCCGCCGCCACCATCGCCCGCGAGCTCGGGGCGGCGCGCCACATCGTGCTGCCGCTCGATCTGCGCCGCTTCGGCGGCTCGGCGCTGACCGACGATATCGACGTGCCCAAGCAGGGCGTCGAGGCCGATGCGATCCCGGTCACCTATGTGCCGGCCCGCAACACCATCTTCCTGTCGCTCTGCCTCGGCTGGGCGGAAGCGGCGGGCGCGCGCGACCTGTTCATCGGCGTCAACGCGCTCGATTATTCGGGCTATCCCGATTGCCGGCCCGATTTCATCCGGTCGTTCGAGACGATGGCGAATCTGGCAACCAAGGCGGGCGTCGAGGGCGACCTTTTCGCCCTCCACACGCCGCTGATCGCGTTCAGCAAGGCCGACATCGTCCGCGAGGCCGCCCGGCTTGGCCTCGATGTGGGGATGAGCTGGTCCTGCTACGATCCGACGGCGGACCTGAAACATTGCGGCTTGTGCGATTCCTGCCGGCTGCGCGCCCGCGGCTTCGCCGAAGCCGGGCTGGCGGATCCGACCGACTATGCGACGCTCGGCGAGGACGGCGCATGAGCTACGCGGTCAAGGAGATCTTCCTGACCCTGCAGGGGGAGGGGATGCAGGCGGGGCGCCGCGCCGTCTTCCTGCGCTTTGCCGGCTGCAATCTGTGGTCGGGACGGGAGGCCGATCGCGCGACGGCCGATTGCACCTTCTGCGACACGGATTTCGTCGGCACCGACGGCGAGAATGGCGGTCGCTATCGCAACGCCGAGGACCTGGCCGAGGCGGTCGACGCGCTCTGGGGAGGGGCCGGTCGCAAGCTGGTCGTGATCACCGGCGGCGAGCCGATGCTTCAGCTCGATCCGGACCTGATCGATGCGCTCCACCGCCGAGATTTCCAGATTGCTGTCGAAAGCAACGGCACATTGCCCGCGCCGGCCGGCATCGACTGGCTTTGTATCAGCCCGAAGGCCGGGACTCAGGTCGTGCAGCGGACCGGCAACGAGCTCAAGCTGGTCTGGCCGCAGGCGGGGATCGACCCGGCCGAGCTGGAGCGCTGGGACTTCGATCATTTCCTGATCCAGCCGATGGATTGCGAAGGGCGCGAGGCCGCTCTCCAGCGCGCGATCGGCTTCGTGATGGCGAACCCAATCTGGTCGCTCAGCCTCCAGACCCACAAGCTGCTGGGCCTACCGTAAGGCATCGCTCTCCGCCCTATGTCGGGAGAGGGGCTCCTATCGCCTCGCCCTCTGCGCGCGCTCGCATTCGCGCCGTTCCGCCCGCGGCATGCTGCGGCAGTCGGGCGGCGCCAGGCTGAGCGCGCGCGGCTGGATCGGCATGCGGGTGAAGACCAGCGCGTCATAGGCCGGCGTGAGGCTGTTGCGCAGCTCGCGCAGGCGCGCGGCCGCGAGCGCGGCGAACTCGCCCTGGCGCCGCATCAACGCATCCTTCGAGATCCGCGACGCCGTCTGGCAGAAGCCGAGCTGCGCCTGCAGGGTCGAGAAGTTGTTGTAGGTCTGGGTCGAATAATCGTCGAACCGCCGCGGTCCGTTGCGGCCGGCGACCCGCCGAAAATAACCCTCGAGCGCGGTATAAGCGGCGGCGAGCTCGCGCGCATGATGGGCGAGGATGCCGTTATAATTGTCGACCGTGCGCAAATAGGGCGAGAACTGGCATTGAAGCGCGGCCACGTTGAGGCCCGAACGCAAGTTCCAGATCAGGTGCGCACGATATTCCGCGGGCGTTGCGCCCGGCAGGGGGATTCCGACCAGGGGGTCGCTGGCTTCGATCGGGCCCGCTCGGAAATCGGGATCGTAAAGGAAGAGCTGCGCCTGCGCGGCCTGCGGGGCGGCCGTCGCGACCAGCGCCAGCCCGGCGAGAACGGCGGCTTTCAGACCGGAAAAGACTTTCATCTCACTCTCCTGCTGGCGTGCAGCGATCCTAACAGTGACGCTCGGTCCGCCCTAGCAGCCACGCCTTATCCGGTCGCGGCGGCGCCACGGTTCGGCCGCGCCGGCCGCCGGCTACATGCCGGCGACGTCGTTGCTCTGCAGCGTGTTGCCGCCGGTATCGCCGCCGCTGGTCTCCGGCTCCTCGACAATGTTGGTCGCATTCTCGACCGGCAGCGGCTCGGTCACATTCGCGGCCGATTCCAGCGCGCTGGCGTCATTATAGGGCTCCTCGACGATCGCGTTGGTGCCGAGGTCGTTGGCGGCATTGCCGGTCGACTCGCTGCCGCCGCAGCCGGCAACCATCAGCGCCGCTCCGGCGACGAGGGTCAGGCGGGTGGTGCCGAGAAAAGTGCGCATCGGTGGGAAACTCCTGGTGTGACGGGGATGTGCGGCGACCTTATCTCCGCGCCGACGCCGCGGCGCAAGCGCTGCGGCCGCCGGTTTCCCGGCGGCCTTCTGCGAATCGCTTTGCAGCGACCGATTACATGCCGTTGCTGGCGTTGGCGTCGGTCGTGGTGGTCGCGTTCGCGTCCGTGGAGGTCGCGTTCATGTCCGTGGTCGCGTTCATGTCCGTGGTCATGTTCGCGTCCATGCTCATGTCGGTCATGTTGGCGTCCATCGACACGTCGTTGCTCATGTCGGTGGTGTTCGTGGTGTTGACATTGGTCTCGCCGCCGCAAGCCGCGACGGTGAGGGCCGCGCCGACGATCATCGCACCAACGGTCGCTTTCGAAAGAAGATTACGCATTAAAAGGTCTCCCTAGATTGATGATTTGGTCGGGTAGGCCCCCTTTTTTGCCCAAATCGCTTTGCACATTAACCGGAAAGAATACCGCTCTCAACCCTCCCTGATTCCCCCCTCGAGCGAGATCAGGAACTCCTCAAACCTGAGCTTCAGCGCCAGGTCGAAACGGGCTTGGCCGCCGGCCACCCCCACCTCGTCGAGGCTGGTCACTGGAAAGTCGGCAATACCGCAGGGGATTATGCCTGAGAAGTGGGAAAGTTTCGGGGCCAGATTGACCGCGAATCCGTGCATCGTCACCCAGCGCCGGACGCGCACGCCGATCGCGCCGATCTTCGCTTCCGTCCCATCCTGGTCCACCCAGATGCCGATCCGCCCCGGCACCGCCTTGGCGATCACGCCGAGATCGCCGAGCGTCGCGATCACCCAGGCTTCGAGCGCATGGACGAAGCCGCGCACATCGCGGCCGCGCCGGTCGAGGTCGAGCTGGACATAAACGACGCGCTGGCCGGGCCCGTGATAGGTATAGCGCCCGCCGCGGCCGGCCTTGTAGACGGGCAGCCCCTCGGGGTTGAACAATTCGGCCGGGTCGGCGCTGGTCCCGGCGGTATAGAGCGGCGGATGCTCGACCAGCCAGACCAGCTCGGCGGCGCTGCCGTCGCGGATCGCCTCGGCCCGGCGTTCCATCTCGGCCAGCGCCTCCGGATAGGGCGTGAGTCCGGGCGACACGCGCCATTCGATCGTGTCGAGGGCGGCGCCGTCGGCCGAGAGGGGATGCGTTGCGCCCGCCATGACGGTCGCGCATAAGCCTCTCTGACCGGAAGGAAAAGCATGGCGAGATTGTCGATCAACGAGGCCTGGAGCGAGACGGCGACATTCGTGAAGCGCGAATGGCAGCTCATCTATCCGATCGGCTTCCTGCTCATCGCCCTGCCCGGCGCCTTGCTGCGCGCCGCGGTGCCCGTCGTCGTGCCGGGCCAGCTGCCGGAGCCGGGATTGTGGCTCGCCTTGCTGCCGGTCGCCATCGTCCTGACGCTGATCGGCAATATCGCGATCAGCCGGTTGGCGCTGCGCACGGGAACCAGCGTCGCCGAATCGCTGCAGCACGGCGCGCGGCGATTCTTCACCTTGTTTCTGGCCGCGCTGCTGACCGGCCTGGCGTTGATGGCGGTGGCCTTGCCGGTGATCATCCTGCTCGCCGGTATCGCCGCCGCCTCGGGCAATCCGGCCATCGCCGCGTCGGGCGCGATCCTGTTCCTGCCGATCTTCGCCTTTGTCTGGACGCGGCTGATCCTGATGACGCCGATCGCGGCGGCCGAGGAAGGCGGGCCGGTGGCGGTGATCCGCCGCAGCTGGTCGCTGACCGCCGGCAATTTCTGGCCGCTGCTCGGCTTCCTGGCCTTGCTGGTCCTGGTCGCCCTGATCGTGTCGATGGCGGTCGGCGTCGTCTTCGGATCGATCATCGTCCTTGCCGCCGGCCAGCCTCTGCCGGGGACCTTGTCCGCTTGGCTGATCCTGATCGTTTCGGCCCTGGTCCAGGCATTGCTGAGCTCGGTCTTCGCGGTCGTGATCGCGCGCGTCTACGCCCAGCTCGCGCCGCCCGATCGCGCTGGAATCTTCGCGTAATCGACGCGGGGACAGTTACTTTTTGGCACAAAAAGTAACTGTCCCCATTGCTTCGACCGAGCCGGATCTTCGCCTAATCGACGATCGGAATCTGCGGCGCGATGTCGCGCGGCAGCAGCCCCGCCAGCCGGGGATCGGGAAAGTGCTCGAAGGCGCGGCTGCGCGCCCGAAAGCCCGCGCGAAGATAAGCGGGCAAGGCGGCGGGATGGTCGAGCGTGCAGGTGTGGACCCGGACCCGCCTGACGCCCGGCGCCCAGGCCCGGGCCAGCGTCTCGGCGAACAGCCAGCGGCCATGGCCCTGGCCTGCGATTTCGGGGACGAGGCCGAGGAAGCGGATCAGGCAGTCGCCCGGCTCACGGAAATCGAGCTCGAGCAGGCCGACCTCCTGATGGTCGGCATCGACGACGGCGTGAACGTCGGCGACCGTCGCCATCAACTTGGCATCGTCCATCGCCAGTCGGGAATACCAGAGCCAGCGCCCGCCCACCTTGCGGAACAAGGCGCGATAGCGCGCCGGATCGACCGCGGGCCAATGGACGAGCCTCAGCGGGGAGGGCGGCACCTGGCTCGCGGCGGGCCGCTCACTCATCTCAAGGAACGTCACCACCGCGCCGACATGGCCGTGCGGCAATTCCGTCAACGCTGCGCTCACGACCATATCGCCACCGGCGGCAGGCTCATCAGGATCGCGTCGACATTGCCGCCGGTCTTGAGTCCGAACAACGTGCCGCGGTCGTAGATCAGGTTGAACTCGGCATAGCGGCCGCGCCATTCCAGCTGCCTTTGCCGGTCGGTCTCGTCGAATTCCATGTCCATCCGCCGACGCACCAACCGCGGGAAAATGTCGAGAAAGGCTTCGCCGACGTCGCGGGTGAAGGCGAAATTGGCGTCGAAGTGGCCCTCGAGATGATCGTAGAAAATGCCGCCGACGCCGCGATGGACGCCGCGGTGAGGGATGTAGAAATAATCCTCGGCCCATTTGCGGAACCGCTCATAATAGGTCTGGTCGTGCGCCGCGCAGGCGGCACGCAGGCGCGCGTGGAACTCGGCCGTATCCTCCTCATAGGGTATCGGCGGGTTGAGGTCGGCGCCGCCGCCGAACCAGCGCCGCGTCGTGCACAGGAAGCGCGTGTTCATATGCACCGCCGGCACGTGCGGGTTGGCCATATGCGCGACCAGGCTGATTCCCGTCGCGAAAAAGCTCGGATCCTCCTCGGCGCCATGGATCGTCCGCGCGAAGTCCGGGCTGAACGCGCCGCTGACGGTCGAGACGTTGACGCCGACCTTCTCGAACACCTTGCCTTTCATCAGCCCGCGCGTGCCGCCGCCACGTGGCGCGGCGGCCGATTCCGGTTCCTCGCCCTCGGCTTCCGCGCGCTCCCAGCTCGTATAGTCGAAGCGGGCGTCGCTGCCGGCCTCGCCCTCGATCGCCTCGAATTCGGCGCAGATCCGGTCGCGCAGGCTTTCGAACCAGTCGCGCGCCGCCTGTTGCTGGTCGTCGAGCTCGATCATTGCGGCCATGCCTTCGTCTGTCTCAATGCTTCGGCCAGCCCGATGCCCGCGGCCACCGCGATATTCAAGGACCGGGTTCCCGGCGCTTGCGGGATTCGGATCCGAAGGTCGGCGCGGGCATGGACCGCGGCCGGAACGCCGGCGCTCTCCGATCCGAGCAGGATCACGTCGTCGGCGGCGAAGTGCGCGGAGTCGAGGCGCGTGTCGCCCGCGGTCGTGAGCAGGGCGATACGTCCGCTTAGGCAGGATTCGAATCCGGCCCAGTCCCCGTGGCGGGTCACATTGGCGATTTCGGCATAGTCCATGCCGGCGCGCTTCAGCGCCCGGTCGCCCCAGGGAAAACCGCAAGGCTCGATGACGTCTACGGGTACACTGAGGCAGGCGGCCAAGCGCAGGATGGTGCCGACATTGCCGGCCTGGTCGGGCTGGAAGAGGGCAATCCGCATGGTGGGCGAATAGCGCGACCTGCCGGCGCTGTCACAAGCCCTTGAAAATGGCAGTTGGCAAAGCGCCGTACACGCGTCTATCAGGCGCCCGAGCCGAGGCGGCCGACCGGCCGAAGCATGGGGGCATGTCCGTGTATCCGGCTCGAACTGATCGCTGAAGGACATTATGGCTGCGGTTGAACATAGCGAGGCACCAGGCGCGGACGGCGTGCGCCGCCGGGATTTCATCAATATTGCTGCGGTGAGCTTTGCCGGTGTCGGCGGCGCCACCTTGCTCTATCCCCTGGTCAATCAGATGAATCCGAGCGCGGACGTGTTGGCGCTCGCGCAGATCGACGTCGACATCGCCGCGATCGAGCCGGGTCAGGCGATCAAGACGATCTGGCGCAAGCAGCCGATCTTCATCCGCAACCTGACGCCGGCCGAGATTCAGGCTGCCAATGCGGTCGATACGGGCTCGTTGCGCGATCCGCAGACGCTCGCAGAGCGGACCAAGGAAGGCCATAACAACTGGCTGATCACGCTAGGCGTCTGCACCCACCTGGGCTGCGTCCCGCTCGGCGCCGCCGAAGGCGAGAATCGCGGCGAATATGGCGGCTATTTCTGCCCCTGCCACGGCTCGCACTACGACACCGCCGCGCGCATCCGCAAAGGCCCGGCGCCCCTCAATCTCGAAGTGCCGGAATATGAGTTCCTGACCGACACTTCCGTCCGCATCGGCTGAGGTACAGACCAATGAGCTTTCCCTGGGCTGAGGAATATAGGCCGAAGCATCCCTTCATGCGCTGGATGGACGATCGGCTGCCCTTGCCGCGCCTCGTCTACAACAGCGTCGGCGGCGGCTATCCGGTCCCGCGCAACCTGAACGCCTTCTGGAATTTCGGCGTCCTCGCCGGCCTCGCTCTGGTCATCCAGATCGTCACCGGCATCGTGCTGGCGATGCATTACGAGCCGTCGGCCGCCGGCGCCTTCGCCTCGGTCGAGCATATCATGCGCGACGTGAACCAGGGCTGGTTCCTGCGCTATCTGCACGCCAACGGCGCCAGCTTCTTCTTCATCGTCACCTACATCCACATCTTCCGCGGCCTCTATTACGGTTCCTACAAGGCGCCGCGCGAGATGGTGTGGATGCTGGGCCTCGTCATCTTCCTGCTGATGATGGCGACCGCCTTCATGGGCTATGTGCTTCCCTGGGGGCAGATGAGCTTCTGGGGCGCCAAGGTGATCACCGGCCTGTTCGGCGCGATTCCGCTGGTCGGCGAGCCGATCCAGACCTGGCTCGTCGGCGGCTATGCGCCGGACCAGGCGACGCTGACCCGCTTCTTCTCGCTTCACTATCTTCTGCCCTTCGTGATCGCGGGCGTCGTCATCCTGCACATCTGGGCGCTGCACATTCCGGGCTCGGGCAATCCGACCGGCGTCGACGTGAAGAGCCCGCAGGACACGGTGCCCTTCCACCCCTTCTACACCGCGAAGGACGGATGGTTTGCCGGCGCCGCCCTCACCGGGCTCGCTTTGCTGGTCTTCTTCGCGCCCAACTATCTCGGCCATGCCGACAATTATATCGAGGCGAACCCGCTCTCGACGCCGGCGCACATCGTCCCTGAATGGTATTTCTGGCCGTTCTACGCGATCCTGCGCGCCTTCACGGTCGACTTCATCCTGCCGGCCAAGCTGTGGGGCGTGCTGGCGATGTTCGGCTCAATCCTGCTGCTCTTCTTCCTGCCCTGGCTCGACAAGTCGCCGGTGCGCTCGGGCAGCTATCGGCCGACCTTCCGGATCTTCTTCTACATCCTGCTGTTCGACGTCGCGATCCTCGGCTTCTGCGGTGGCATGCCGGCGGAAGAGCCCTATGTGATGATCAGCCAGCTCGCGACCATGTATTATTTCGCCTACTTCCTGATCATCCTGCCGGTGCTGTCGATGGTCGAGCGGACCTTGCCGCTGCCCACCTCCATCTCGGAGAGTGTGCTGCACGGCGAGAAGGCGGAAGCTGCGCCGCTTGGCGCTCAGCCGGCCGCGGCCGAATAAGGGGACGGGAAGATCATGGTTCGCATTCTCGGTTTTCTCGTCGGCCTCGGCTTCGTCGGCGTTGCCGCCTGGTCGCTGCTCTGGGGCGTGATCGCCTATGTCTCGGAGCCTCCCGTCGAGACGGTTGAGCACCGCTTCCACGAAGAGGCCCGGCACGACGTCAATTTCTCGTTCGACGGGCCGTTCGGCCAATATGACCGCCAGCAGCTGCAGCGCGGCTTCCAGGTCTATCGTGAGGTCTGCGCGGCCTGTCACTCGCTGCGCTATGTCGCGTTCCGCAACCTCCACGATCTCGGCTATAGCGAGGCCGAGGTCCGCGCGATCGCCGATCAGTGGCAGATCCAGGTCCCGTCCGTGAATCCGGATACCGGCGAGGCTGCGACCCGCAAGGCGCTGCCGTCGGACCGTTTCCCGATGCCTTATGCGAACGAGACTGCCGCGCGCGCCGCGAACAACAATGCGCTGCCGCCCGATTTGTCGCTCATCACCAAGGCCCGCCACGGCGGCGCGCCCTACATCTACTCGTTGCTGACCGGCTATCAGAACCCGCCGGCCGATCTGCCTGCCGAGAACCGGCCGGGCCAGGGCCTGCACTACAATCCCTATTTCGCGAACCTCAACATCGCGATGCCGCCGCCGCTGACTGCGGACGGCCAGGTGACCTATGCCGACGGAACTCCGGCGACCCGCGACCAGATGGCCCGAGACGTCTCCGCCTTCCTGGCCTGGACCGCCGAGCCGAACCTCGAGCAGCGCCACCAGATGGGGCTCGTCGCCCTGATCTTCCTGATCATCGCGACCGCTCTGGGCTACATGTCCTACCAGAACATCTGGCACGGTCCGACCAGCCGGCGCGTTCGCCAGACCGGCGTGCTCGATCCGGAAAATCAGGCCAAGGCCGCTGAGGCCAAGAGCGACGCCGGCTTCGCCGGCTGAGCGGAAACCGGCGCCCGATGATCGGTGAGCATGACGATCTGAAGGCGCTGGTCCGCACCATTCCGGACTTCCCCAAGCCCGGGATCCAGTTCCGCGACATCACCACCTTGCTTCTCGACGCCGCCGGCTTCGCCGCGGCGGTCGAGCGGCTCGCTTTCCATATCGGGGAAAAGCCGGACCTGATCGCGGGTATCGAGGCGCGCGGCTTCGTCGTCGCCGCCGCCCTCGCGCAGCGGCTTGGCGCCGGCGTGTTGCTGATCCGCAAGGACGGGAAGCTCCCCGGCGAAACGATCGCCGAGGATTATGCGCTCGAATATGGCAGCGACCGCCTCGCCATGCATGTCGATGCCTGCGCGCCCGGCGCAAGGGTCTGGCTCGCCGACGATCTGATCGCCACCGGCGGCACCGCGCTCGCCGCCGCCCGTCTCGTCCGCCGCGCCGGCGCGGAGGTGGCGGGGGCCAGCTTCGTCATCGACCTTCCCGATCTTGGCGGCGCCGCGAAGCTGCGCGATGAAGGCTTTCCGGTGCACGCCTTGATCGAATTCGAAGGCGACTGATCGCCGCGCCCGCGAGGAACCGGAACGGCCCCGAAAGCGTTCGTAAGCTCCTGTGTTCACGGGAGAAATGTAATGCGTAAACAAGCGTTTCGAACAGCGCTCGTGCTCGCTGCCGGCCTTGGCCTGAGCGGCTGCATGGACGATGGCTACGGCTATGGCGGCTTCTCGGTCGGCTATGGCTATCCGGGCTATTATGACGATTGGGGCTATTATGCCTCCAGTCCTTATTGGGGCTGGTATGACGGCTATTATTATCCCGGCACCGGCATCTACATCTACGACAGCTACCGCCGCCCGCGCGTCTGGGACGATCGCTACCGGCGCTACTGGACCGACCGCCAGGCCTATTGGCGCAACCGCCCCGAATGGCGCGAGACCCGCCGCGAGTTCCGCGACAATTGGCGCGACTTCCGCAACGAGCGCCGTGTCGACAACCGTGCCTATCGGGTCGAACGCCGCGACGACCGCCGTGCCTTTCGCCAGGGCGAGGTGACTCGCGAGCAATTCCGGGCCGATCGCCGCACGGATCGGCGCGCCTATCGCCGCGACTACCGCCAGGACGTCCGCGATCTGCGCCGCGCCAATCGGCGGGATCGCCGCGACTAATCGGGCCGTCGGCGTATCAGGACGATCGACGTGAACCGCATGACCGGGACATCGTCCTGGTTGGTCACCGTGGTTTCGGTTCGATAAGAGCCGAGATCGGCTTTGCTGCGTGACGGCGTCTTCTCGATGATCCGGCCGCGGACGTGGATCGTGTCGCCGGGATAGACCGGCTTTAGCCATCGCAGCTCATCGATGCCGGGCGAGCCGAGGCCGGCCTGCGGATGCTCGCCGAAATAACGGACGATCACCGCCATCGTCATCCCGCACGTGTGCCATCCACTCGCCGCGAGCCGACCGAAATAGGTCTTGGCCGCCGCTTCGTCGGAAAGGTGGAAGGGCTGCGGGTCATATTTGCGCGCGAAATCGATCACCTCGTCGCGCTTGACCTCACAGCTCCCGAAGTAGGTCTCCTTGCCGACTTCGAGGTCCTCGAAATAGATCATCCGCGCCTCCGGCTACCGTCGCGATCGGTTCGCCTTTGCAACGGAATTGAGCCGGATACTAGGCCTGACGGAGTTCAGGGGTTCCACGCGACACCGCCATCGTCGTCCGCTTGCTGATCGATCCACCCGGCGTCGAGACGCGGTCCATGACCATATAGTTCGTCCGCCATTCGTCAGGCGTGACATCGAAGGTCAGATAGCCGCGCTGATCGTTGATGAATTTGAGCTGCGAATTGTTGGCCAGGATTCGGTCGCTGCCCGGCCGAAGGTCGGAACCGTCGCCTCCGCTCGAAATCGAGGTTGCGACGAATTCGACCGCCACCGGGGCATCGCGATCGCTCAGAATGCCGGCAAAATTCTGATGCTCGTCGCCGGTCAGCACGACCACGTTGCCGAGACCGCGCATGCGGTTGAGCAGTCGCTGCCGCGGCACTTCATAGGCGGCCCAGCTGTCCGGATTGACGATCCGTGCGGGCTCGTCTTGCGTGCGCCGGTCCAGCGACATCATCATGATCTGCTGGGCGAGGCAGTTCCAGCGCGCGTCGCGGCGGCTGAGGTTCCGGACGAGCCAGGCCTCCTGCTCGGCGCCGAGCACCGTCGCATTGCGGTCGTTGACGCCGTCGCAGACCGGCTCCCATGCATCGTTGCACGGCTGGTCGCTGCGGAACTGACGAGTGTCGAGAATGTCCATCTCGACCAGATTGCCGTAGCGGACGCTGCGATTCATCGCGACCTCGCCCCAGCGCGGCATCTGCGCCCGACGCACCGGCATATGCTCGTACCAGGCCTGCAGCGCCGCCGCGCGGCGCAGGCGGAAGACGTCGCGCGGGTCATCGCCATGAATGTCCTGCACCCAATTGTCGGCGACCTCATGGTCGTCGAAACTGTGGAAGAAGGCGTGCGCGGCATGGGCGCGCTGCAGGTCCGGGTCGCTCTTGTAGAGCGCGTAACGCCGGCGATAATCGGCCAGGTCGTAGAGCGTCTGGCCGACCGTCTGCCGGTTCGCGACGCTCAGCCCGCCGCCGCGTCCGGCCCGCGTCGCCCCCTGACGATATTCGTAGATATAGTCGCCATAATGATAGACGAAGGCGGCCTCCTCGCGGGCAAGGTGGCGATAGGCGGTATAATAGCCATCATCCCATGACTGGCAGCCGCACGTGGCGAACCGGAGCGCGTTCGGGGTTGCGGAAGCGAGCGGCAGCGTTCGCGCGCGTCCGTTGAAGCTGCGCTCCCCGCCGGCGGTGAAGCGATACCAATAAGGGCGGTCGGGTTGGAGCCCGGTCACCTCGACATGGACCGCATGGCCGAGCTCGGGCCGCGCGACCGCCTCGCCGCGCGCCACGACCGTCCCGAAGCCGCCGTCCGACGCGACCTCCCACGCCACCGGCATCGGCTCCATCGCCATGCCGCCGTGCTCCGCCAGCGGCTCCGGCGCGAGCCGCGTCCAGATCACGAACCCGTCCGGCGAGGGATCGCCGGAAGCGACGCCGAGCGCGTAGGGAAAGGTCCGGAAGACCGATTGCGCCCGAAGGATGGCGGGAGCGGCGAAGGCTGTCGCGGCAGCGCCGGCGACGAAGGAGCGACGGGTCAGCATGACCAAGCTGTAGCGGGCTTGTACGACGGATTCGAGTCGTCGCTTTTCGAAGCCCGCCAGCTCCTCCTGTCGTCTCAGACGTTGAACCGGAACAGCAGAACGTCCCCGTCCTGGACGACATATTCCTTGCCTTCGGCGCGCATCTTGCCCGCGTCCTTGGCGCCGGCCTCGCCGCCGCAGGCGATGAAATCCTGATAGGCGATCGTCTCGGCGCGGATGAAGCCGCGCTCGAAATCGCTGTGGATCACGCCCGCCGCCTGCGGCGCCTTCGCACCCTTCTCGATCGTCCAGGCGCGTGCTTCCTTCGGGCCGGCGGTGAAGAAGGTAATCAGGTGGAGCAGGTCGTAACCGGCGCGGATGATGCGGGCGAGGCCGGTTTCCTCGAGCCCGAGATCCTTGAGGAATTCCGTCCGGTCCTCGGCCGGCATGGTGGCGTTCTCGGCCGCGATCGCCGCGGCGATGATCACCGCCGTGGCGCCTTCGGCCGCCGCCTTCTCGAACACGCGCGCGCTGTGCGCATTGCCGCTGGCCGCATCGCCTTCGTCGACGTTGCAGACGTAGAGCACCGGCTTGGCGGTCAGCAGCTGCGCCCGCTCGAGCGCGAGCTTCTCCTCATGATCCTTGGGCTGGGTCAGGCGCGCCGGCTTGGTCTCGCGCAGCAGGTCGAGCGCCTGGCCGAGCACCGAGGCCTGGATCTTCGCCTCCTTGTCGCCTTGCTGCGCCTTCTTGACGAGATTGGGGACGCGCTTCTCGAGGCTTTCGAGGTCGGCGAGCATCAGCTCGGTCTCGACCGTCTCGGCGTCGGCGATCGGATCGACCCGGCCCTCGACATGGGTGACGTCGCCGCCTTCGAAGCAGCGCAGCACATGGACGATCGCATCGACCTCGCGGATGTTGGCGAGGAACTGGTTGCCGAGCCCCTCGCCCTTGGAGGCGCCGCGCACCAGCCCGGCAATGTCGACGAACTCGAGCTGGGTCTCGATCTCCTGCGCCGACTTGGCGACCTCGCGAATCCGGTCGAGCCGCGGATCGGGCACGGCGACGCGGCCGACATTCGGCTCGATCGTGCAGAACGGATAATTGGCCGCCTGCGCCGCCGCCGTCTCGGTCAACGCATTGAACAGGGTCGACTTGCCGACATTGGGCAAGCCCACGATTCCACAACGAAAGCCCATTTCTTCCTCCTTTCCTCCCTGCGCCAAAGGCGTGGGGAGGGGGACTGCGCGAAGCGCGGTGGAGGGGCTTTCGTGCGCCGATCGCCCCTCCACCACCGGCTTCGCCGGCGGTCCCCCTCCCCATCGCTGCGCGACAGGGAGGATGATTTGGCGCCCCGTTACCCACTCCGCGCCCCGATTGCCAGCACTCCGGCGCCACCCTAGTCTCGCCCGGCATCGGGGGTCCTTCATGAAACTAAGTCTCGCCTGCAGCCTGCTCCTTGCCGCCGCCGCCACGCCCGTGCCGGCGCAGACGACGCCGCAAACGCCCACCCAGGTCCTGCAGGGCACCATCGCCCAGGACGGGCTCATCCCGGTCCATGTCGACCGCCGCCAGGGCCGCATCCTGATGTCGCTGCCGGCGCCCGACGCCGACGGCATTTCCGGCCGTTTCATTCACGTCGCCTCGCTCGAAACCGGACTTGGCTCGGCCCCGATCGGGCTCGACCGCGGCCTCGCGCGCGGCTCCAAGATCCTCGTCTTCCGCCGGGTCGGCCGGCGCATCCTCGCCGAGGTCGAAAATCAGCGGTTCCGGGCGACCGACGGCACGCCGGTGGAACAGGCCGGCGTGCGCGAGAGCTTCGCTTATTCGACGATCTGGATGGGCGAGATCGCCGCCGAGACGCCGGATGGCCGCCTGCTCGTCGACGTCGCCGGCTTCCTGACCCGCGACGAGATGGGGATCGCTTCGGCGCTAAAGGACGGCGGCGGCGGCGAGTTCCGACTGGTCAACGAGCTCAGCGTCGCCGATCCCAATTCGGTCCGCGCCTTTCCCGACAATGTCGAGATGGAGGGGCGGCTGACCTTCGTCTCGACCGCCCCGACCGCCGAGGTCAACAATATCGCCCCGGTCGGCGGCAATCTGAGCTTCGTCGTTCGCCACTCCTTCATCCGCTTGCCGACGCCCGGCTTTCGCACCCGCCGTTTCGATCCGCGCGCGGGCAGCTTCGGCACGCAGGTGGTCGATTTCTCGCAGCCGCTGGGTCGGCCGATCGTCTACGACCTCGCCAATCGCTTCCGGCTCGAGCGGGTCGATCCGAACGCGCCGCGTTCACGCGTGCGCCGGCCGATCACTTTCTACATCGATCGGGCGGCGCCGGAGCCGATCCGCACCGCCTTGCTCGAAGGCGCTTTGTGGTGGCGCGACGCCTTCGAAGCGGCCGGCCTCGAGGACGCCTATCGGGTCGAGTTGCTGCCCGAGGGCGTCGACCCGCTCGATATCCGCTACAATGTCGTGCGCTGGGTCAACCGCGCCACCCGCGGCTGGTCCTACGGCCAGGTTGTCGAGGATCCGCGCACCGGCGAGATCATCCGCGGCCAGGTCCTGCTCGGCTCGCTGCGGGTCCGCCAGGACATGCTGATCTTCGAAGGCTTGGTCGGCGCCGCTCAGACCAATAGCGGCGGCCCCAACGATCCTGTCCGCGCGGCGCTCGCCCGGATCCGCCAGCTCGCGGCGCACGAGATCGGCCACGCGCTCGGCCTCGCCCACAATTTCGCGGCCAGCACCCAGGGCCGCTATTCGGTGATGGACTATCCGGCGCCGCGGGTCGGCCTGGTCGACGGCGTGCCCGATCTGTCCGACGCTTATGGCGTCGGCGTCGGCCGGTGGGACCGGTTCGCGGTCGATTGGCTCTACGGCGCCGCCACCGATGCCGAAGCGGCGCCGCGCATGGCCGCGGCGCTGTCCGAGGGCCTGCGCTTCGTCGCCGACAATGAGGCGCGGCCGATCGCCTCCGCCCAGCCCGACGGGAGCCTCTGGGACGATTTCGCCGAGCCGGCCGACGAGCTCGACCGGATGATGGCCGTACGCCGCGCCGCGGTCGATCGGTTCGGACCGCAGGCGCTCTATCCGGGCGAGGCGGTGTCGACCTTGAGGCGCAAGTTCGTGCCGATCTGGTTGCTGCACCGCTATCAGGTGGAGGCCGCCGCCAAGCTGGTCGGTGGGGTCGGTTTCACCTATTCGGCGAATGGGGACGGCCACGAGCAAGCCCGGCCTGTCGCGCGTGAGCGTCAGCTCAGGGCGCTCGACGCGCTCCTCGCCACCTTGTCGCCCGAGGCGCTGACCATCCCGCCGACCTTGATTCCCTATCTCTCGGCCGGCTGGTCGGGCGAGCCGGACCGGCAGGAGGCGATCGAGATCTTCCGCACTGCGGGCGGCCCGGTCTTCGATCCGTTCGTCGCAAGCGAGGTCGCCGCGACCCAGACCCTCAACAATCTGCTGGTGCCCGAACGCCTCAACCGGCTCGAGCTCCAGGCCCAGGCCGATCCGGACCAGCTCACCCCGCAGCTGGTGTTCGAGCGGTTGATCGACCGGGCCCTCGACACGCCGTCGGCCGTCGCGGATCAGGGGCTGCAGCGCAGGATCGCGACCACGATCATCCTCGCGCTCGCCCGGGTCCAGCGCGATCCGGCGCTGTCGCCGACGATCGCGCTCGCTCTCTCCGACCGCCTTGCGCGGCTCGCGCGGCAGCTCGCCGATGTCGGCGGCCGCGGCATCCAGCCCGATTGGAGCCGGGGCCTCGGCCGCCTGCTCGGCGACCGCGAGGCGCTCCAGACCGCGCTCGGCGAGCAGCGGCGAATCCCGCAAATCCCGCCGGGCATGCCAATCGGCGGTGGCGAAGCGGAATAGAAGCATTTGGCCTGCCGCTGGCGGAGCCACAAACAGGGGGAACCGGGACATGGCAGCGAGACCGACGGCGAGCCGTATCCCCGCCATTCTCTTCGTCCTCGCCTTGCTCACCACCATCCCGGTGCTGTGGCGTGTGGTCCTGCCGATGGTCACAGGCGCAAATTGGCCGGAACATTCGAATCATCTGCCGGTCGTGCTCGGTCATTCGATCGGCGGTCTCGCCATGCTCGGCCTTGGCGCGGCGGCACTCTATATCGGTTGGACTCGCAAGGCCTTCCGTCGTCACAAATGGTTCGGCTATTGCTACCTGATCCTCGGCGGCAGCGGCGCCATCTTCGCTTTGGTCCTTTCGGTCCAAGCGCCGCATTTGCCGCGCAGCCTCTATATGGCGACGGGAACGCTCGCCGCGGTTTGGCTGGCGGTCGCAGCGATGGCTTGGCGCGCAGCGCGCAACAAACGCTTCGATTCGCATCGCGAATGGATGATCCGGTCCTACGTCCTGACCTGGACCTTCGTTGGCTGCCGCCTCGCGACGATGATCGATTTCTATCCGTGGCTCGGCCCGGAAAGCACCACGGCGGCGATCTGGATCAACTGGATTGTCCCGCTCGTCATCTGCGAAATCGCATTGCGATGGAAGGAGGGGGCGAAGCTGGCCCCGCGCGGCTAGGGCCGCGCCAGCCGCCGGTCGGCTCGGCATTGGCGAAGCGGCACCGGCGTCGCCGAATATAGCCGCGTCACCCGTCCGGATCGCCGGTCCGTCGCCACGCTCATGCAGGCGCAGCCATAGCCATAATAGCCGTTGGTCCGCACCCAGCCGCGCGTCGACATGTCCGGCATCTCGTCCATGCCGGGCGCCTGGTAGCCGCCTTGCACGCCCAGGATCCACTCGCCGTCCCGGTCGACCAGCCACCAATTGGCCGGCGTCGGATTCTGCAGCCAGCCGCAGCGCCGTTCGGGTGCGGCCGCCGACGCGCTAAAGGCGGGAATTGCAGCCAAGGCGAAAATGGTGAGCAGGGGTTTCATCATCGACCAATTTGTAGCTCCGACGATGACCGCATGCCAGCATCCCAATTCATGCGGTTTCGGTGCAAGCTGGCTATTCAATATTTCCTCCCACGACGCTATTCGGAGCGGGGGGTTGGTAGTGCGCCGGGGGGCTTTTCGAAAAATGCGCAATATGCTGCTGCGGTCGAGCATCGGCCTCGCCGCTCTTCTTGTCGGCTTGCAGCCAGCAAATGCTCAGTCCGGGCCGGCGGCGGCGGTCGAGCCTGCATCGGTGCCGATGCCCGTGCTGGCGTTCCAGCCGACCGAGGAAGACGTCAGCAATTTCGACAAATATTTCTTTTTCCATCGAGAAGGGGCCGACTTCGCGACCGCTTATGCCGACCTGCAGGAGTGTGACGGCTACGCACGTGGGCTCTCCTTCCGGACCGATCCGGGCCCGAATCCGTTCCTGAATCCGGGTCTCGTTCCGCAGACGCTGGCCGGTGCTGCTGGCGGCGTTATCGGGGGCATGATAGGCAATGCCCTTGCCGATGCGATCTACGGCTCGGCCGAACGCCGGCGTCAGCGCCGCATCAACATGCGCACTTGCATGGGTTTCAAGGGCTACCGCACCTACGGTCTCAGCAAGTCGCTCTGGGAGGAGTTCAACTTCGAGGAGGGAAATGCGACGGTCGAGGAGGCCCGGCGCCAGCGGCTGCTGCAGATGCAGGCGCGCGCCGCTTCCGGACCCGCGCCGACCGTTGGGGAGATCACGGAATGAAAGGCGCAGCCCTTCTTGGCGCGGTCCTCCTGGCCGCCTTCTTTGCGGCGCCTGGTCAGGCGCGCGACCAGCTTGGCCAGCGCGATCCGGTCACGGTCGATCCGCAGCGGGCCTAC
>JAYRLF010000428.1:0-3325 GCA_041905385.1 Allosphingosinicella sp. | reverse complement strand
AGGCCGGGACCCAGATCTGAATCCGGACTGGGTCCCGGCCTTCGCCGGGACACGAAAGGGGGGGACAGCCAGGATTGCCGCCGCATTCGTGCCCACCGGCTGCCGCTCGCTTCGCGGAGCGATTCAAGGGCGTCGACGCGGGCCGCGATCAGCTCGGGCAGGTCGCCAGTGCGCGGCGCGGCCTGCCAGAGGGCGGAGGCGCGCTCGAACGTCAGCCGGTTCGCCGGCCCGGCGGCGAGCCAGGCCTCGAGCTCGGCCTGTTCGGCCGGCTTGAGATCGCCGTCGGCGATGCGCAGGCACCAGCCGGCGGCTCGTTCGCGTGTCTCGTCCATCACGACATGCGGTTCGTTGGTCACAGATCGCCTTCCATGATCGGCAGGAGGGCGACGATCGCCTTCTGGATATGCTGTTCGATCGCGCGGACGGTGAGGCCGTAGCTGCTTGCGATCGTCGCCTTGTCGATATTCTCGATCCGGTAGAGCACGAAGATCCTCCGCGTTTTCTCGGGCAGGCCGGCGATGCCGGCGGCGAGCCGCTCCAGTCCGAGCCGGCCGTCCACGATCCGGGCCGGATCAATCGGATCGAGCCCGGCATCATCCTCCAGCGCCTTTTCCGCGCGATAATCGGACCGCACCTTCTCGCGCCGCGCGCGATCGCGGATCAGATTGGCGGCGACCTGGAAGACATAGGCGTCTGCGCATTCGACCGGGCCCGACGAACCCTGCGCCAGGCGGGCAAAGACCTCCTGGGTGAGATCCTCCGCCTCGGCATGATTGCGCACCCTGCGGACGAAGAAGGCCATCAGGGCCGGCCGCAACCGCCGGTCCAGCTGGTCGAGCGCGCTGGTCTTCTCCGTCCTCACATGGCCCCTGACTCGGTACTATACCGAGGACGAGACGCACGGGACCGGGATTTGCGAAATCCGGTGGCGTCGAGCCTGGCGGACGGCGGCCGGTTCGCTTCAGGCAGGCGTCGCCGATCGCTTATCCGGGATTGTTCGCCGGATATCGCTCTCTCATCCGGCTTGTCGATCGGCCCAGCAGCCAGTGATCGAACCATTCCAGGTTCCGGCGCGCGGATTCCCGGATGAGTCTCGGTTGGTGAATTCCGTGCCCGGTCTGGGGATAGAGGATGAGCTCCGCCGGCACATTGAAACGCCGCAAGCCGTGCAGGAATTCGCCGCCGCTCATCTCGCCGACTCCGCCGAATTCGCGATAGCCGAATTCGAGCAGGGTCGGCGTCCTCGCCTCGGCGATCCGGGTGATCGGCGACTGCGCCCGCATCAGCGCGAGATCGGCGGGGTCGTACGGGTCGCTGAACCCCGATTGGTGCCGCCAATGTTCCTGCATTGCCGGGTTCGCGGCGCCGAGCGACATGGCGTAGGGGAAATTCACGGGCGCGTCGCTGACCGACGCCGCGCCGAAGCGCCGTGTCTGCGTGATGCTGTAAGCGGTCAGGAAGCCGCCATAGGAATGGCCCGCAAGTCCGAGCCGCTCGGGGTCGGCGATGCCGTCGCGGACGAGCTTGTCGATCCCGGTCATCATGTCGCTATAGGGTCCCGGCGCGAAATCGCGGTTTTCCGGGATCGATCGCCGAAACGCCCGTGAATAGCCGGAGCGCCCGCGCGTATTCGGCACGAACACCGCATAGCCGCTGGCCAGCAGCGCGTGGACCGGATACCATTGGACCAGCCCGAAATGGACCCGAGCCATCGTCGGGCCGCCTTCGATCAAGGTGATGAGCGGACGTGGCGATCGGCTGCCGCGCGGCCGGACCACGACCCCTTCCAGATCCCAGCGGTCGTCGGCGCTGCGCCAGGTGACGATTTCGGCCTCGCTCGGCGGCAGCTGCAGGTTCGGATTGAGGCTGGTGAGACGACGCGGCTGGAAGCGATCGGCCGGCGAGGCGCAGAGGTCGCGTGGCCGGTCGATCGACTCGCAGGTGAAGAAGATGGTTCCGCCGGACGACGGCACGGCCAGCCCGGAGTAGAAGGAAAGGTCGAGCGGGCTGAGCCGGTCCATCCGCTCCCGCGCGACGTCGAGCGCCACGATCGGCGCACGGAAATGATGATCGCTCTGAAAGAGCAGGCGCGTGTTGGAGCCCCAGGCGATGCTGCGCGGCGAGCCGAACCCATTCTCGATCTGCGCGCGCGCAGGGTAGCTGACCTGTCCGGTTCTGACGTCGTACAGGCCGAGCCCCTGGAGCCAGTCGCGGCTGCCTTGGCCGTGCTGGGTCGCGAAGGCGATCCTCGCCCCGTCGGGCGACCAGACGGGGCTGCTGTCCACGCCCTCGAGCCGGACGATCGGCTGTGCCGCGGCCGCCCCGGCGCGGTCGACCAGATAGATGTCCTGATCATAATATCGGCTGCCGCTCGAGGTCGGGCTTGCGGCCAGGGCCAGCCGACGCCCGTCCGGGGACCAGTTCAATTCGGCGACGTCGAGATCGGCGCCGGTGACGAGCGACGCTCGTCCGGACTCGACCTGCACGATTGCGACCCGCCGGCCCGGGCCGGAATCGCCGCCCCAATAGGGCCAGGCAACCGACATCTCGCGCCCGCCGGCCGGTTCGGGCGGAGTCGGAAAGGAGAGGATCACCGCAAGCTCGGTGCCGTTGGGTGCCCAGGCGAGCTCGGCGACCGTGGCGCCTTCGGGCAGGCCGGCGAGGGTCAGCGCCCGGTCACGCCCGGTCGCGAGATCGACCAGGTGGACCTGGCCCCGGCTGCGATAGGCCAGCTGCGTCCCGTCGGGCGCAAAGCTCAGGGAGGTCTCAACATAGATCGACGGGGACGCCGGCAGGTCGGCGAGCCTTCGCGCCGACCGGAGGTTGCCGGCCTCGCCGGCCCAGAGTGTCAATGCATAAGCTTCGCCCTCGGGGGTGGGCGCCGCGACGATATAGGCGATCGACCGTCCATCCCTCGTCACGGCGAATTCCGCGAGCCGGGCGATGTCGACGACCGCCTCGGCCATCGCAATTCGCGCATCCGGCCCGTTCGTGCCTTGCGCTTGCAGGCCGGTGGACAGGACGAGCAGGAAGAACGGCAGCACCCACTTCAGCTGTCGCATGGTGCGCTCCTCGGAACGGGTTTTCATGGATGGGACGGCCAGTCGGGCTTCCGTCCCGGGCGGCTTCAGAAGGCCTTGGAAATTCTGAAGTAGAGGAACCGGCCGCGTATATCGAACTGGCTGGTATCGTAGCCGTAGGCTCCGTTGACCTCCGTGAACGACGGCCCGTCGTCGAACAGGTTGATCGCTCCGGCGCGCAGGACGAGGCCGTCGAGCAGCCGGGAAGACGCGATCCGGCCGAGATCGGCCGACAGCTGCAGATC
>JAYRLF010000027.1:0-20234 GCA_041905385.1 Allosphingosinicella sp. | reverse complement strand
TCTGGGCGAGGGCAGCAGCCGGCGCGAAGGCCAGCAAGGCCGCGAGAAGCAGCGACTTCATTTTCGGTGTTACTCCTTTGATTGAAGATATTTAGCGAAATTTGTGGAAGAGCAAGGCCAGCGCCAGGCTGAGCCAGAACAGACCGAACAGGACGGCGTGCATCGGCTCGGGGGCGAGGTCGCCCATCCAGAGCGCGAACCAGACTGGATAAGCGAGCATGTAGACGAGGCCGGCCGCGGCCGCCGCCTTGTATTGCGCGAGCCGCTCGAACTCGTCGGTCTGCCGCGCCAGCGCGAGCCCGCCGCCGATCGTCGCCGCGAGGAACGACAGGGCGATTCCGATCGCCATCGCCGGCGGCCAGCTTTGGATCGATCCGCTGCTCAGCAAGGCGTCGGCGTCGCGCATGCCGACCATGAAACCGGTCGCCAGGCCGGCCAGGCCGATCCCGCCGAGGATCACGGCCTTGCGGCCGCGCCGGCTCCGTTCGATCTGCTCGCCGGTCCGCTCGCCGTCAGACACGCCAACTCTCCTGTGCCCCATCATCCTCGAAAATCTCCTCGATGCTCATCCCGAACAGCCGCGCCAGCTTGAAGGCGAGCGGCAGCGACGGATCATGCTTGCCGGTCTCGATCGCGTTCACGGCCTGGCGCGAGACGCCGATCCGGCCGCCAAGCTCCGCCTGGCTCCAGCCCCGTTCGGCGCGCAGCACCCGCAACCGGTTCCGCATCGATCCCTTTTCCTATGTCAACCCACGCTGACAATGTGTCAGCTATACCTGACTATGCGAGTCGCGCGGACTTGTCAAGCAAACATGACATTTTGCCAGGCACAGTTGACAGGTCTCAGTTGACCCGCGTGACCCGGAAGCCCCGGGCGCCGAGCATGTTCTGGACGGAGGCGCCGCCGGCGAGATGGCCGGCGCCGACCGCGAACAGCACCGTGCCGGGCCGGTCGAGGCGGGCGATCAGATAGTCGACCCACGCGCTGTTGCGCTGGACGAGCAGCGCCGTGAACATCTCCCGCGGCATCGCCTCCATCTCGGCGGCGATCCGCTCGATGTCGCCGCGGACCCAGCCGTCCTCATCCGGGTCCATCACACCATTGTCGCCTGCGCTATAGGCGTCGATCATCGATTCCAGCATCGCCCGCTGGGCATGGAGCGGCATCCGGGCGAAGATGCGCAGCTGCTGCTCGGTCGTCTCCACGCCCGAGATGCGCCGGTTGTTGGCGAGAAAATCGGCCCGCAGCGCATCCTCGACTCCGGTCAGCGCCTCGGGCGCGACGCCGCTGTCGCCGGCATAGGTCTCGGCGATCGCCATCGCGCTCAACGCGACCGCGACCGCCCAGGTCTGCATCGAATCGAACGTCTCGATCGGCAGGCCGGACTCGGCGATCATCGCCTCCAGTGCGGCGCGGCGCTCGGGCGCGACGCGATGGGTGATCGGCACCCTCTTGCCGAGCCCCATCAGCGCGCCCAGCCCCTCGCGCTCGTCGCCGGTCGGGTCCGCGGCAATCTCGAGCACGAGCTCGTCCGCCGCCGCCACGACCCGGTTGAGCTCGGCCGAGCGCCATTGCAGGTTCGGCGGCAGGATATGGATGGTGCCGAACAGATAGATTTGCGTGTCCTCGTCGGCGAGCAGCCAGAGGGCGGGGCGGGGCGCGGCGGGCGCCCGTGCTCCGGCGGCCGGACCCTCCGGCACGGACGGCACGGTCGGCGCGGCTGCGGCCGGTCCGAAGGCCAGCGAGAAGGCGGCGGCGAGGGCCAGCCATTTGCCCGATTTGCTCGTGAAATACGCCACTGAGAGAACTCCGGTCTGGCTTCCTTGACCCACTCTGCCCCATGCGCCAAAGCGAGGCGACTCCAATGTTGCACCTGCGAAGGCGATTTCAAAGTTGAGCAGCCCGCTCTCTTTCCAGCAGCTGATATTGACGCTTCATGACTATTGGAGCGCCAAGGGCTGCGTCATCCTCCAGCCCTACGACATGGAGATGGGTGCCGGCACCTTCCATCCGGCGACGACCCTGCGCGCGCTCGGGCCCGATCCCTGGAATTGCGCCTTCGTCCAGCCCTGCCGCCGGCCGACCGACGGCCGCTATGGCGAGAACCCCAACCGGCTCCAGCATTATTATCAATATCAGGTGGTCCTGAAACCGAGCCCGCCGGACCTCCAGGATCTCTATCTCGGCAGCCTCGCCGCGATCGGCATCGATTTCACCCGCCATGACATCCGCTTCGTCGAGGACGATTGGGAATCGCCGACGCTCGGCGCCTGGGGGCTGGGCTGGGAGGTCTGGTGCGACGGCATGGAGGTGACCCAGTTCACCTATTTCCAGCAGATGGGCGGGTTCGACTGCAAGCCGGTCGCCGGCGAGCTCACCTACGGGCTCGAGCGGCTCGCCATGTACATCCAGAACAAGGACAGCGTGTACGAGCTCGACTTCAACGGGGCAGGGGTCACCTATGGCGACGTCTTCCTCGAGAATGAGCGGCAGATGTCGACATGGAATTTCGAAATCGCCGACACCGAGGCCTTGTTCGATCTGTTCCGCAAGGCCGCCGCCGAATGCGAGAAGTGCCTCGCGGCCGCCTTGCCGATTCCGGCCTATGAACAGGCGATCAAGGCGAGCCACGTCTTCAATTTGTTGAATGCCCGCGGCGTCATCTCCGTCGCCGAGCGCCAGGCCTATATCGGCCGCGTCCGCGACCTCGCCAAAGGCAGCTGCCAGGCCTGGATGGAGAAGAACGGGTGGGCGGCGTGAGGATGAACGTAAATCCTCCCCGGTACGGGGAGGGGGACCAGCCGCAGGCTGGTGGAGGGGCTGGCACGTCCCTTGAAATCCTGCGCAGCCCCTCCACCGTCCGGCTTCGCCGGCCGGTCCCCCTCCCCGTACCGGGGAGGATCTATGGCTGATTTCCTCCTCGAGCTCCTCTCCGAGGAAATCCCGGCCCGCATGCAGGCCAAGGCGTCGGCCGACCTCGCCCGCCTGTTCCAGGAGCAGCTCGCCGCCGCCGGCCTCAACGCCGAGTCGATCGAGACCTATGCCACGCCGCGCCGCCTCGCCTTGATTGCCCGCTCCCTGCCGGCCGAGACCGCGGCGGTCAGCGAGGAGATCAAGGGTCCGCGCGCGACCGCCCCGGAACAGGCGCTGGAGGGCTTCCTGCGCAAGACCGGTCTCGGCCGCGATCAGCTGGTCGAGCGCGACGGGATCCTGTTCGCATTGATCGACCGGCCCGGCCGCGCCACCGCGGCGGTCCTGGCCGAGGCGATCCCCGCCATCGTCCGCGCCTTCCCCTGGCCGAAGTCGATGCGCTGGGGCGAGGCCTCGCTATCGACCGAAAGCCTGCGCTGGGTGCGTCCGCTCCAGGGCATCGTCGCCTTGCTCGACGACGCGATCGTCGATTGCGAGGTCGCCGGCATCCGCGCGGGCGCCGCCACCATCGGCCACCGCTTCCATCATCCCGGCACGATCACGATCGGCGGCGTCTCCGATTATGCGGAGAAGCTGCGCGCCTGCCACGTCATTATCGACCCTGCCGAGCGCCGCGCGATCATCCATGCCGGCGCGACCCAGGCGGCGGCCGATGCCGGCCTGACCCTGGTCGAGGATGACGGCCTGCTCGCCGAAAATGCCGGCCTCACCGAATGGCCGATACCCTTGCTCGGCAGCTTCGATCCCGCCTTCCTCGACGTCCCGCGCGAGGTGATCCAGCTCACCATGCGCACCAACCAGAAATATTTCGCCTGCGTCGACGCCGACGGAAAGCTCGCACCCAATTTCGTCTGCGTCGCCAATATCGAGGCGGTCGACGGCGGCACAAAGATCGTCGAAGGCAATCGCAAGGTCCTCGCCGCGCGCCTCTCCGACGCGAAATTCTTCTGGGAGCACGATCTCCAGGCGCCGCTGGAAAGCCTGTTGCCGAAGCTCGAGGACATGCTCTTCTACGAAGGCATGGGCACGCTCCGCGCCCGCGCCGATCGCATCGCCGAGCTCGCCGCATCGATCTGCCGCGACTATTTCCCCGAGCGCGATCCGGATACCGCCCGCCGTGCCGGTCTGCTCGCCAAGGCCGATCTCGCCAGCTCCATGGTCGGCGAGTTTCCCGAGCTGCAGGGCATCATGGGTTCTTATTATGCCGAGCGCGCTGGCGAGAAGCCGGGCCTGGTCTCGGCGCTGCAGCAGCAATATCTGCCGGTCGCCGAAGGCTGCATTCCGGCCTGCGTCGCGCTCGCCGACCGGATCGACACGCTCGCCGCCTTCTTCCACAAAGGGCTGCGGCCGACCGGCTCGAAGGATCCCTTCGCGCTCCGCCGCGCCGCGATCCAGGTGATCGACACGATCCTCGCCAACGGCACCAGGCTCGAGCTCATGCCTGTCTTCGATCGGGCGGTGACGCGCGCGGTCGAGGACATGGCCGACGCCCCGCCGCTGAGCGCGCGCAGCGGTGGCGGCTTCGGGGGCTCGCACCAGGATACCGCCTTCGACCTGCTCGATTTCATTGCCGACCGCTTGAAGGTCCAGCAGCGCGAGGCTGGCGTCCGCCACGACCTGATCGATGCCGTCTTCGCCCTGGGCGGCGAGGACGATCTCGTCCGCCTGCTCGCCCGGGTCCGCGCGCTCCAGGATTTCGTCGAGACTGCGGAGGGCGGCGACCTGCTCGCGGGCTACAAGCGCGCCGCCAACATCCTCAAGAAGGAGGGCTGGACTGCAACCGGCAGCGCCGCGTCGCACGATCCGCTCCCCGAGGAGGCCGCCCTGCTCGCCGCCCTCGATGCGGCGGAGCCACGCGCCAGCGAAGCGATCGCCGCCGAGGATTTCGCGGGCGCGATGGCCGCTTTGGCGAGCCTGCGCGGCCCGGTCGACGCCTTCTTCGACAAGGTCACGGTCAACGATCCCGACCCGGCCAGGCGCGAGGCGCGGCTGAACCTGCTCACTCGCATGCGCGACGCCGTCCATCGGGTCGCCGACTTCTCGAAAATAGAGGGCTGAATGACCGGGACCGCGCGCTATGTGTTCTGCTTCGGGGGCGGGGTTTCGGAAGGCAAGGCGGGCGACAAGGCCCTGCTCGGCGGCAAGGGCGCCAATCTCGCCGAGATGGCGGGCATCGGCCTGCCGGTCCCGCCCGGCTTCACCATCTCGACCGCGATGTGCGACCGTTATTATCAGGAGGGCGAGCGCCTCCCCGAGGACGTCCGCAACGAAATCCTGTCCGGCCTTGCCTTCATCGAGAAGGTGACCGGCCGCCGCTTCGGCGATGCGTCCGATCCTTTGCTCGTCTCGGTCCGTTCCGGTGCGCGCGTGTCGATGCCGGGCATGATGGACACGGTCCTCAATCTCGGCCTCAATGACGCGACGGTCCAGGGACTCGCCGCGGCGAGCGGCGACGACCGCTTCGCCTGGGACTCCTATCGCCGCTTCATCCACATGTATGCGAACGTGGTCCTCGGCCTGCGTCACGACATGTTCGAGGAGGCGCTCGAGATCGCCAAGGAGGACAAGGGCGTCCATCTCGACACCGATCTCGACGCCGGCGACTGGCAGCGCCTGGTCGGCCGCTTCAAGGAGATCGTCGAGGAGGAGCTCGGCCGGCCCTTTCCGTGCGATCCGCACGAGCAGCTCTGGGGCGCGGTCGGCGCCGTCTTCGGCTCCTGGCAGTCGGACCGCGCCCGCACTTATCGCCGGCTGCACGCCATTCCCGGCGACTGGGGCACCGCGGTCAACGTCCAGGCGATGGTGTTCGGCAATCTCGGATCGACCTCGGCGACCGGCGTTGCCTTCACCCGCGATCCGGCGACCGGCGAGCGGGCGTATTATGGCGAATATCTGATCAACGCGCAGGGCGAGGACGTCGTCGCCGGCATCCGCACCCCGCAATATCTGACCCTGGCCGCGCGCGAGAAAGCGGGGGCGAAGGCGCCCTCGATGGAGGAGGCGCTGCCGGAGGTGTTCGGTCAGCTCACCGACGTGTTCGACCGGCTCGAGCGCCACTATCGCGAGATGCAGGATATCGAGTTCACGGTCGAGCGCGGCAAGCTCTGGATGCTGCAGACCCGCAGCGGCAAGCGCACCGCCAAGGCGGCGCTCAAGATCGCGGTCGACATGGCGTGCGAAGGGCTGATCTCCGAGCAGGAGGCGGTGCTGCGCGTCGATCCCGCCGCGCTCGACCAGCTGCTCCACCCGACGCTCGATCCGGACGCGCCCCGCGACGTCATCGCCAAGGGCCTGCCGGCCTCGCCCGGCGCCGCCTGCGGCAAGATCGTGTTCGACGCCGACACTGCCGAGCAATGGGCGGCGAACAAGGAGAAGGTGATCCTCGTCCGGGTCGAGACGAGCCCCGAGGACATTCACGGCATGCACGCGGCCCAGGGCATCCTCACCGCGCGAGGCGGCATGACCAGCCACGCCGCGGTCGTCGCCCGCGGCATGGGCCGTCCCTGCGTCAGCGGCGCCGGCGGCCTCTCGATCGACTATCGCGCCCGGCTGATGCGGATCGCCGGCCGCGAGATCGGCGAAGGCGCCCTGATCACGATCGACGGCGCCACCGGCGAGGTCATGCTCGGCGAGGTGCCGACCGTCCAGCCCGAGCTGGTCGGCGATTTCGGCACCTTGATGGCCTGGGCCGATGCCGGCCGCCGCCTCAGGGTCCGCACCAATGCCGAGACTCCGAACGACTGCCGCACCGCGCGCGAGTTCGGCGCCGAGGGCATCGGCCTGTGCCGCACCGAGCATATGTTCTTCGATGCCGAGCGGATCGCCAATGTCCGCCAGATGATCCTTGCCGGCGACGAGGCCGGCCGCCGGGTCGCGCTCGACAAATTGCTGCCCGCCCAGCGCGGCGACTTCGTCGAGATTTTCCGGATCATGGCCGGCTTGCCGGTCACGATCCGCCTGCTCGATCCGCCGCTGCACGAATTCCTGCCCCATGCCGAGGAGGAGTTCGCCGAGGTCGCCGAGGCGTCCGGCCTCGACATCGAGACGCTGCGCCGCCGCGCCGCCGAGCTGGCCGAGGCCAATCCGATGCTCGGCCATCGCGGCTGCCGGCTCGGCATCACCTATCCCGAAATCTACGAGATGCAGGCGCGCGCCATCTTCGAGGCCGCCGTCGCGGTCGCCAAGGAAAGCGGCGCACCGCCGCTTCCCGAGGTGATGGTGCCGCTGGTCGCGACCCGGGCCGAGTTCACCATCATCCGCGCGCTGATCGATCGCACCGCGGAGACCGTCTTCGCCGAGCAGGGCGCGCGGGTCGACTATCTGGTCGGCACGATGATCGAGCTGCCGCGCGCCGCGCTCGCCGCCGGCAGGATCGCGGAAGGGGACGAGGGCGCCCAGTTCTTCAGCTTCGGCACCAACGACCTGACCCAGACCGCGCTCGGCGTCAGCCGCGACGATGCCGGCCGCTTCCTCACCTTTTATGTCGAGAAGGGCATCTTCGCCCGCGATCCCTTCGTCAGCATCGACACCGAAGGGGTGGGCGAGCTGATCGCGCTCGCGGCCGAGCGGGGCAGGGCCGCCCGCTCCGGCCTCAAGCTCGGCATTTGCGGCGAGCATGGCGGCGATCCCGCCAGCATCGCCTTCTGCGAGCAGACCGGCCTCGATTACGTCTCGGCCTCGCCCTATCGCGTGCCGATCGCCCGGCTCGCCGCGGCGCAGGCGGCGCTGCGCGCTGCGGGCGCATGACGTGGACTCGGGCGCGGCCTGGATCCTGACCCTCTCCTGCGCCGACCGGATCGGCATCGTCGCCGCGGTCGCGGGTCATCTCGCCGAGATCGACGGCTTCATCCTCGACAGCCAGCAATATGCCGATCTCGACTGCGGCCGGTTCTTCATGCGGGTCGAGTTCGTCGCTTCGGGCCCGCGCTTTCCGAACTCGGCCGCGGCGCTGCGCGACGGCTTCCTGCCGGTCGCGCTCGCCTTCGATTTCGATTGGGAGCTGGTCGCCGCGGCCGATCGCCGCAAGCTGCTGATCGCGGTCTCGAGGACCGGGCATTGCCTCAACGATCTGCTCCATCGCTGGCACAGCGGCGACTTGCCGGTCGACATCGTCGGCGTCGTCTCCAACCATGCGGACCTGCGCGGCCTGACCGAATGGCACGGCATTCACTATCATCATTTCCCGATTCTGCCGGAGGGCAAGGCGGCGCAGGAGGCGCGGCTGCTCGCGCTCTATGAGGAAAGCGGGGCCGACCTGCTGGTGCTGGCGCGCTACATGCAGATCCTGTCGCCGGAGCTGGCCGCGCGGCTCGCCGGCCATTGCATCAACATCCACCACAGCTTCCTGCCGGGCTTCAAGGGCGCGCGGCCTTATGCCCGCGCCCATGAGCGCGGCGTCAAGCTGATCGGCGCCACCGCCCATTTCGTCACCAGCGACCTCGACGAAGGCCCGATCATCGAGCAGGCGGTCGAGCGCGTCGACCATCGCGACACCGAGGCCGATTTGATCCGGATCGGCCGCGACACCGAAGCGCAGGTACTGGCCCGCGCCGTCCGCTGGGCGGCGGAGCGCCGCGTCTTTCTGAATGGGGCCCGGACGATCGTCTTCCGCTAGATCGGCCCCGGCTCGTCGTCGCGCTTGCGCGCCTCGTCCCGGGCGGCGGCATGGCGCAGCGTGTCCATCTCGCTGGCGTCGCGCCGCAGTTGCGCATTCTCCGCCTCGAGCTCGGTGACCCGGTCATGCTCCTCGCGCCAGCGCTTCTTCCACTTGGTGCCGGCGAGCAGCGACATGCCGAGGAACAGCCCCAGCAGGAAGGCAAGCAGCAGCACCAGCCATTGGTCGGGCGAAAAGGCTTCCATGGCCCGCTCCCGTCATTGTTGGTCTGCCGGAAAAACAGCAACGGCGGCGGGAATGTTCCGCCGCCGTTGCATTCCTTCGGTTTCAACTGAAGCGCGCCCGAGAGCCTCGGACCTCCGAATATTCGCGCGGAGGCGCGGAGACGCGGAGATGTCCGGACGGGTGCCGACGCCGATCAAGCGCAGAGTCCTCCGCGTCGCCGCGGCTCCGCGCAAATCCGTTTACTTGCTGAGCAGCGCGTCGTTGATCGAGCAGGCCGCCGGGCCGAGGATGACGATGAACAGCACCGGCAGGATGAACAGGATCAGCGGCACCGTCATGATCGCCGGCAGCCGCGCGGCCTTCTCCTCGGCGCGCATCATGCGCTCGTTGCGGAACTCGGCCGAGAGCACGCGCAGCGCGCTCGCCAGCGGCGTGCCGTATTTCTCGGTTTGGATCATGGTCGTGACGACGCCGCGCACGGAATCGAGGTCGATGCGCCGGGCGAGATTCTCGAACGCCATGCGGCGGTCGGTCAGGAAGCCCAGTTCGATCGAGGTCAGGGCGAATTCGTCGCCCAGCTCCGGATAGGCCTTGCCGAGCTCGCGGGCGACGCGGCCGAAGGCGGCGTCGACGGTAAGGCCGGCCTCGGCGCAGATCACCAGCAGGTCGAGCGCGTCGGGCAGGCCCTTGCGGATCGCATGGGTGCGCTTCTGGATCCGGTTCTTCAGGAACAGGTCGGGCGCCTTGTACATCGACACCAGGGTGCCGGCGACAAGCGCATATTTCTTCCACGCGCCCCACTCGGGGAAATAGTCGATCACATAGACCAGGATCGCCATCGCGCCGCCGATCACCACCGGCAGCAGGAAGCGGGCGATGATGACGACGAAGGCCATGTCCTTGGAGCGGATGCCGGCCTGCATCAGCTTCTCCTGCGCCTTCACGACCTGCTCTTCCTGCAGCATCTGCAGCGAGGACAGCAGCTCGCGGGCGCGGTCGGCGACCTCGCTGCGATTGGTGATCGGTTTCTTGCGCTTGTTGGTCGAGGCGACGATGCCGGCCTTCAATTGCTCGCGGCGCTCGTTCAGCGCCTTGACGCGCTTGGCCATCGGGTCGCGGACCGTCGTCGCCGCGTAGATGGCGACGAGCACGGCAAAGGTCGCGATGGCGGAGAGGATGCTCGCCACCAGGTAGACGTCGATCCCCATCAGAGTCGGGCCGGTCGGTTCCATGTGCGCGCTCGCCCTCTCGTCAGATTTCGAAGTTGATCATCTTGGCCATGATGAACGCGCCGATGCTCATCCAGACCAGGCCGACGCCGCCGGCGATCATCAGCCGCGGGTCGATGAAGAAGTTCTGCATATACTGGCCGTTGATGAACCAGATCAGCCCGAACACGATGAAGGGCAGGGCGCCGATGATATAGGCGGACGCCTTGGACTCCGACGACATCGCCCGGATCTTCAACTTCATCGCGGCCCGCTTGCGCAGCACCTCGGCCAGGTTCGACAGCGTCTCGGCGAGGTTGCCGCCGGTCTCGCGCTGGATCTGCAGCGAGATCACGAAGAACTGGAATTCGGGCGTGCCGAGCCGGTCCGCGGTCTCCTGCAGCGCCGCCTCCATCGTCCGGCCCAGCTTCATCTTGTCCGAGACGGCGCGGAATTCCGGGCCGACCGGATCCGGGATCTCGCTGGCGACGATGCCCATCGTTTCCGAGATCGGCAGGCCGGAGCGCAGGCCGCGCACCATCAGCTCGATCGCGTCGGGAAATTTCGAGGTGAACTTGTTCACCCGCCGCTTGATCAGATAGCCGACCACCAGGTGCGGCAGGCCGATGCCGACGAAGGCGCCGAGCGGTAAGGCCAGCATCAGCGGCACCGCCTTGAACAGCAGCACCAGGGCCGTGACGACCCACAGGCCGAACGAGGCGAGCACATAGTGCGCCAGCGTCCAGGTGCGGCCGGTCTGCTCCAGCCGCAGCTTCAGCAGGGCCGGATTGGGAATGAAGCGCTGGGCGAGGCTCTCGCCCCGCGACGTCCGCTGCGCGAAGATCCGCTTCATCTGCGCGGCCGCGACGGCGTCGCTCGAACGGCTGTGCCGCTCGCGCACCGATTCCAGCCTCTTCTTGGTCGTCTTGCCGGCCGACGGACCCGCAAAGGCGGCCGCGGCCAGGCCGAGCGTCGCCAGGAGACCGCCCAACAGCAGGATCAACGGGAAAGCGGACACCTATTCCTCCTCGCGGACGCGGCGGTTCGGCCGAAAGCGCATCGAGCGGCTCGCGCCTCAGGCGGCCTGCGCCTTGGGCTTCTTCGCGACCAGTGCCTTGAAATTGCCGAGCTTGCCGAGCAGCGACGCGCCGGCGCCACCTTCGGCTGCGCCATTATCCTCCTCGGACGTTACCAGGGTCTGGGTCAGCAGCTGCTGAAGCGGCTGCGAGACTTTCGACGTCTTGACCGCCTTGGCGATCGGCTGACCGAGTTTGGCGGCGTGGCCGGCGGCCTTGGCGTCATAGGGAATGACGATGTCGACCTTGCGCTCGATCGAATGTTCGAAATCCTTGCGGGTCACTTCCTGGACGTGCGGCAGCACCTTGTTGGCGACCACGATCACCTTGGCATGCGGCGCATTGGCCTTCAGCCAGGACAGGATCCGGATCGCGTCGCGGGTCGCGGCGAGGGTGAACTCGACGACGACGACCGCGACCTGCACCTCATTCAGCAGATGCGGATACTGGACCAGCATGTTGCGCGGCAGGTCGATCACCGTGCCCTCGAAGGCGTGGCGGATCTCTTCCTGCAGCTGGAAATAGGCCGAACCGTCGGTCATCATCGGCTGGTTGATCGGCGCCTCGGCCGACAGCACGCAGAGCTTGTCGTTCGCGCGGACCATCGCGCGCTCGATGAACAGGCCGTCGATGCGGCTCGGATTCTCGATCGCGTCGGTCAGGCCGCGGCCCGGCTCGAGGTCGAGGCCGAGCGCGCCGGTGCCGAAATGGACGTCGAGGTCGAGCAAAGCGGTCGAACGGCCGGCCTTGTCGCCCATCATCCACGCCAGCGACGAGGAGACGGTCGACGCGCCGACGCCGCCGCGAACGCCGATCACGGCGGCCGCGACATTGGGCTTGTCGTTCGCGGTCTCGTTGAGGCGCGGGCCGGAAATGGTCAGCTGGGCATTGGCGAAGGCGTCGCGCAGCTGGTCCGGCGAGAAGGGCTTCAGCAGATAGTCCTGGATGCCGCTCGCGACCAGGTCGCGATAGAGGCGGACGTCGTTGACCTGGCCGGCGGCGATCACCACCGTGCCCGGCTCGCACACCTCGGCGAGCGCGTTGATGTCGTTGAGCGGATCGCCCGATTCCGACAGGTCGACGAACAGGATGCACGGGCTCGCCGACACCGACAGGGTCTGGACGGCGTTGCGCAGGCCGCCCTTGTTCACCTTTTCGGGCGACCAGCCATGCTCGACGGCGATCGGCCGCAGCATCTCGGCGGTCGCCTCGTCGCAGACGAAGGCCGTGAACGGGTCGCGAAGCGCGCCGGCGCGCGAAGCATGTGCGGTCATTAGTTGCTGCCTTCCCTCGTGGTGGTGGCCTGCAGGCCCTGGCGGCCCGTCGGCGGCTGCTCGCGATAGGTGCGGATCGCCCGGCCCGCGGTGCTCGCGCTGCCGCGGCCCGAATGATTCTGGCCCTCGACCAGGTCGTTCGCATTGGCGACCATCGCGGCGAGGTTGCCGGCCGTCGCGCAGCCGAAATTGCTCGACGTGTTCTGCGGCGGCGCGACGCCATTGTCGCTCGACGACCAGTCGGGGCAGCCAGGAACGGTCGCGGTCGAGCGGCTGGCGACGACCCGGATCGATCCGGCCGGAACCTGGCCGGCGGTGACCGGCGCGGACTCGGACAGCAGCAGGCCATATTCGCCGACCACGCGGGCGACGTCGGCGCGGGCGTTCGAGCCGTAGCCGTCGTCGATGGCGACCGTGTCGCCGTAGCGGATGTCGATCGAGTCGAGCCAGCCGCGCAGGCGGTCGGCCTCGGCGGCCGGCAGGCCGCGCGCGTCGGTCTGGACGTCGAACACGAAATCGGTGCGCTGCACGACCGGCTGGTGCGCCGAATAGATGCTCGGATTGTTGGTTGCGCTCAGCTCGTTGGCTGCCGGCGCGCAGGCGCTGGCCGCACCGGCGAGCAGGACGATCGAGACGAAGGTCTTGGTACGGGACATGATGTCGTAATCCTTTCGTGCTCGCGCGATCAACGGAGGCCGAAGCCGGGCTGGGCGCCCGCAGCGGGGGCGGTTCCAGCATTCTGGGCGGTGACCGGGGCGCGCTGTGCAGGCTGGGCCGGCGGCGTCGCCGCAGCCGTGCCGCCGACGCCGTTGACGCCTGGGCTGACCTGCTGGGTCGGCGCCGAGCTCGGCTCCGGGCGGCGCTCGCCGCTGCGGCCGTCATGCTCCTGGCCGAGCAGGACCCGCTGCGGGTCGTTGGCGGTGCGGAAGCCGTCGGTCGGCAGCGCGATCTGATTGGCCGAGACCGGCCGGACCAGATAGGGCGTGACGACGATGACGAGCTCGGTCTCGGCCCGGCGGAACCGGGTCGAGCGGAACAGCGCGCCGATAATCGGCAGGTTGCCGAGGAAGGGCGCGCGCTCGATCGCATTGTTGGTGACGTTGCGCAGCAGGCCGCCGATCACGAAGCTCTGGCCGGAGCCGAGCTCGACCGTGGTCTCGGTGCGCCGCGTGACCAAGGCCGGGACCTCGAAGCCGTTGAAGCGGATGCTGCCCTCGGTCGAAAGCTCCGACACCTCCGGGCGGACCCGCATCGAGATGCGGCCGTCCTCGAGCACGGTCGGCGTGAAGGCGAGGCCGACGCCATATTGCTTATATTCGATCGTCACCGATCCGAGCGACTGCGAGATCGGGATCGGGAACTCGCCGCCGGCGAGGAAGCTCGCCGTCTCGCCCGACAGGGCGGTCAGGCTCGGCTGCGCCAGCGTCGTCGCCAGGCCGTTATTCTCGGCCAGCTGCAGCGTCGACAATATGTCGAGGCCGAGCAGGCGGCCGGCAAAGCCCAGAGTGGTGCCGACATCGCCCTGGTTGAACGAATAGGTGGTCGATCCGATCGGCAGCCCGCTCGGGTCGGTGGCCGAGGTTACCGTGCCGATCGTGCCGGGATTGCCCTGGCCGATGCCGAAGATGAAGCCGCCGCTATTGTCGCGGCTCAGCAGGTTGACGCCGACGTCGCGGATGAAGGAGCGGTTCACCTCGGCGATCCGGACCTGCAGCATCACCTGCTGCGGCGTCGCCGTGCGCAGCCGGCTGATCACCTGGGTCTCCTGGCCGACAAAGGCCTGGACCAGGCGCTCCGCTTCCTCCGCATCGGCCGGGTCCGCGACCGTACCGGTCAGCAGCACCGTGCCCTGCATCGGCGTCGCCTGGATGTCCGCTTCCGGCATCGCCGTCGCGAGCAGCTGGTCGACCGAGGCGAGATTCTGGCCGACGCGGATGTTGGCCGAATAGATCACCCGGCCGGACCGGTCGGTGGCATAGACCGTGGTCGTGCCCGCCGCCTTGCCGAAGATGTAGATCTGGTTGGGCGAGCGCACCTGGACGTCGGCGATCGTGTCGTTCGCGACGAACAGGTCGGTCATCGTCCCGCCGAGCCGGACCATGCGGCCGGTCCCGACCGACAGGGTCACGTCGTTGCTCGGGGCGACGGCGCCCGCGGGCTGCGCGGCGGCCGGAGCCGCGGCGGAGAGCGCGAAGCCCACCGCCAGCGCGGCCGCCAGTGCGGTGCCCAAGCCGGCCCGCTTGATCTCGAAGGTCTTGCTCATCTTAACGTGCTCCCACCGGAACGAGCGTTACGTTGTTGCCGCGCGCGATCCGGACGGTCGGCCCGAGCGGCCTGCCGTCCACGCCCGAGGGCACCGCGGCTCCGCCCGAGGCGGGTGCGGCATTGTTGTTATTGTTGTCGGTCGTGCGGCCCGGGACGCTCCGGCGCTGGAAGCGCGAGACGTCGGCGCCGACGGTATAGGTGGAGCCGGTGTCGATCGGCCGGTTCGCGACCGCCAGCAGCATGCGGCGCTCCGCCCGCGGATCGTCGCTCTCGCCGACCGAGACCTCGCCGGACGCGATCGCGCGCTCCAGCTCGGCATTGTTGTCGGCGAGCGACCGCAGCGACAGCGACAGCGCGCCGATCGTCTGGGCGACCGCGATCTTCTCGGCGATCGTCGGCGTCGCTTCGAAGGTCACCGTCGACGTGTTCTGGGCGACCTGATTGCCTTCCTCGTCGCGCGCATTGATGCGCTGGTCGACGGCAAGGACCCGGATGTTGCGGATGATCGTCTCGGACGCGCGCAAAGGTGCGCCGTCGCCGCCGCCCTCGACCTCCTGGGTCAGGACGATGTCGACCCGGTCGCCCGGGAAGACGAAGCCGGCGACGCCGCTGGTCGCGGACACCGGCACGGTCACCGCGCGCATGCCCGGCCCGAGCGCCGCGGCCAGGAAGCCGCGCTCGCCGGGACGGATCAGCGCGCCGCGCGTCACCGGCTGGCCGGCGCTGATCTCGGTGCGGACCACGGTGCCGATCAGGCTCTGCGGATCGGCCGCGCCTTCGCCGCCCTGGACGTAATAGGCGTCCTGCACCAGGCCTTCAGGCCAGGGCTGGTAGCGGAAGGACTCGGCGTCGATGATCGTGCCGACCGGCAAAGCGCGGGTCGCGACCAGCACCTGCGGGCCCTGCGGAACGACCGGACCGGCCTGCGCCTGGGGCGCGGCCGATACGCCGAACATGTTCTTCGCCATGATTGCGGTCACGGCTGCGATGAAAAGTGCGCCTACCAGCAGCACGATCTTCTTGACGTCCATGGCGCTTGTCGCCTCCCCCACACTGGGATTTCCGAAAAATCCCGCTCACTCTTCAGCCAAATTGGTAAAGAAACCGTTCGCTAATCAGCCAGATTCCGGCGAAGGCGATCGCCACGCCGTACGGAATCTCCGGCTGGCCCTCCAATCGGGCAACCTTTTGCCGGATCATCATCGCAGCCGTCAGCACGCCGCCGGCCAAAGCCATGATCACCAGCAGGTTGAGCACGCCTTGCCACGGCAGCCACAGGGTCACCGCGCCGAGCATCTTCACGTCGCCGCCGCCCATCTGGCCGAGCCAGAAGGCGATTGCGAACAGGCCGAACACCAAAGCGGCGATGCCGACCTGCAGGGCGACGTCCGGCCAGACCGGAAGCCCGATCGACCACCAATAGGGAATTGCGAGCGCCGCGATCGCCAGGTTCAGCTCGTTCGCGATCTCGCGCTTGCGCAAATCCGTCCACGACGCCGCAAGCAGCATCAGCGCCAGCAATCCCAGCAGGATCCAGTTGAGCCCCACACTCATGGCTCAACCCTCTAGACGGCCCGCCTTTCGAAACCGTAACCGCGACATTATGGATATTACCGGTGATCGCGGCCGCAGAGAGTCACCCCGGCGGAAGCCGGGGCCCATGAACACTGATTTCTGCGATTTTCGTGCCGCGATGTTCATGGGTTCCGGCTTTCGCCGGAATGACTCGATTGATTTGCCGGAGGAATGATGACAGCCGGCAATTCTCCCAACCCCCGCCGAACCCGCCCAACCGGCGCCAGCTTCACCACCTGGCCCGCCCCGGACGGCTGGCCGCTGCGCCACATGCACTGGCCCCAGCCGCCCGGCACCACCCCGCGCGGCAAGCTTCTCTTCGCCAACGGCCGCGGCGACTTCATCGAGAAATATCTCGAAGCCTATCTTTGGTGGCACCAGGCCGGCTGGGACGTCACCGCCTTCGACTGGCGCAACCAGGGCGGCTCGCAGCGCGAGCCTTTGGTCCGCTGCACCAGCTTCGATCCGATGATCGATGATCTCGCCGCCCTGATCGCCGACTGGCGCCGTGACGATCACGGCCCGCATGTCGCGCTTGGCCATTCGATGGGCGGGCACCTCCTGCTCCGCACCATCGTCGATCGCCGCCCGGCGCTCGACGCGGCGGTGCTCATCGCGCCGATGCTGCTCGTCAACAGCGCCCCGGTCCCGCCCTGGATCGCGCCCCAGTTCACCGACCTCATGTGCCTCACCGGCTGGCGCGACCAGCCGATCTGGCGCGCGCCGATCAAGCCGGCGCCCTCCGGCTCGCCGCGCCAGACCTTCCTCACCGGTTCGCGCGACCGCTACGACGACGAGATCTGGTGGTGGGAGCAGGAGCCGGCCTTCAAAGGTCGCATCCCGACCTGGGGCTGGATGCGCGCCGCCTATCGTTCCTCCGCCGCATCCTTCACCCCGGCGAAGCTCGGCGCGGTCGAAACTCCGATCCTGATCCTCGCCGCCGAGCAGGACCGTCTCGTCAGCGCCGCCGCGATCCGCCGGGCCGCACGCCTGATGCCGAAGGCGACCCTTAAAATGTACCCCGACGCCGCCCATGAGATCCTGCGCGAAGAGGATCCGGTCCGGCTCGACGCCCTGCGCGCGATCGACGGCTTCTTCGCAGAGCACGCGACTTGACCGCCTATGACATCGCCATCGTCGGCGCTGGCATGGCCGGGGCCAGCCTCGCTGCCGAGCTGGCCGGCCGCGCATCCGTGCTGCTGCTCGAGGCCGAGGACCAGCCCGGCTATCACAGCACCGGCCGCTCCGCCGCCTTCTGGTCGGAAAGCTATGGCGGTCCATTGGTCCAGCCGCTGACCCTCGCCTCCGGCCCCTTCCTCGCCGCGCCGCCGGCCGATTTCGCCGACGCGTCCTTCCTCACCCCGCGCGGCGCGCTCCACGTCGCCGACGTTCACGGCGAGGTGGCGCTCGACGCGCTCGCCTCCGATTTCGCCGGCTCGGCCGTGCGGCTCGATCCCGTCGATCGTTCCGCGCTCGAGGCCGCCATTCCCGGCCTCCGGCCCGGCTGGAACTGCGCCCTCGCCGAGCCGAGCTGCGCCGACATCGACGTCGCCGGCCTCCACGCGGCTTACCTCAAACGCGCGCGCGCGCGAGGCGCCGCGTTGGTGACCGATGCCCGGCTCGAGCGCGCCGGGCATGAAGGCGGCCGCTGGCGGCTCGACACCAAGGCCGGCGCCTTCGAAGCGGCGCTGCTGGTCAACGCCGCCGGCGCCTGGGCCGACCAGGTCGCCGGCCTGGCCGGCGAGCGCCCGCTCGCCGTCCAGCCCTATCGCCGCACCCTCGTCCAACTCCGCGTCGATCCGCCCGCCCCGGCCGGCCTGCCGCTGATCATCGACGCCCGCCAGCATTTCTATTTCAAGCCCGAAAGCGGCGGCCGGCTCTGGCTCAGCCCGCACGACGAGACGCCCTGCGACCCCTGCGACAGCGCCCCCGAGGAATATGACATCGCCCTCGCCATCGACCGCCTCCAGTCGGTCGTCGACTGGCGCGTCGAGCGGGTCGAGCGCGCCTGGGCCGGCCTGCGCAGCTTCGCCCCCGATCGCCTGCCCGTCTACGGCTTCACCGACTCCGGCCGCGGCTTCTTCTGGTGCGCCGGCCAGGGCGGCTTCGGCATCCAGACCGCACCCGCGGCGGCCAGAATGGCGGCCGCGCTGCTGCTGGGCGACGCGGCGGCGGCGCCAGTCGATCCCGAGCCGTACCGTGCGACGCGGTTCGGGTGAATTTGCCTGCACCGTATCGGGACATACGTATTCGTCCTCAGCTCGCCATCCCTTCTGCCTTGCTAAGGTCCCCAGGCTGTCGGGTCCGACAGCCGGATCGGGCGTCATTGGCCGTGGCGCTCGATCCGTACTCGCTTCGAAGCTGCGCCTAGAACAGCTGGCTCATCACCAGCACGATCCCCGCGACCGAGAGGCCCCAGGCCGCGGTCCGCAGCCAGGGAATCCCCGCCATATAGATGATGGCAAAGGCAACCCGCCCCCAGAAAAAGAGCTGCGCGCCGAGCGCCGTCGTCGCATTCGCCCGCCCGGCGGCGTGCGCGACCAGGACGACGATCGCAAACAGGACCAGGCTTTCGAGCAGGTTCAGATGCGCCCGCTGCGCCCGCATCGCCCAGCCGGTCAGCGCCGGCATGCCCTCGCGATTGCCGGCCAGCATCGGCAGCCCGACCTGCCCCTGCGCCGCGATCACCGCGATCACGACCTGCGCCAAAGCCAGCGCCGCGGACCAGACGAGCATTTGAAGATCGACCGACATGGCATCCCCCGTTCCAGTCCGCCGAGTTTCCGGAAAGCGGACGTGACGGAGATGGAACTACCACGAATCGCCGCCGGGGTGGCTATCGAAAGCTGTTCGCCGCGTCGCAGGCGAGCTTGTCCGCGCGGTCATTCTCCGGATGGCCGCTATGGCCCTTCACCCAATGCCACTCGATCCGATGCGGCGCGCACGCCTCTAGCAGCTCCTGCCACAGCTCGACATTCTTCACCGGCTTCTTGTCGGCCGTGCGCCAGCCGTTGCGGCGCCAGCCGTGGATCCACTTGGTGATGCCGTCGCGGACATAGACGCTGTCAGTGAAGAGCTGCACCCGGCTCGGCTTCTTCAGCGCCTCGAGCCCGCGGATCGCGGCGAGCAGCTCCATCCGGTTGTTGGTCGTCATGGGCTCGCCGCCCGACAATTCCTTCTCGTGCGCGCCCGAGCGCATCACCACGCCCCAGCCGCCCGGGCCCGGATTGCCCTTGCAGGCGCCGTCGGTGAAGATCTCGACTTCGGTCACGGGGGAGGGAGGTCAGGCCGCCTTGAGCCCGGCCGGGAGCTTGAACACCATATGCTCCTCGACGCCTTCGATCGGCTCCTCGGTCACCGCGAATCGCTCGGCCAGCCGGTCGACCACCTCGCGCACCAGCACTTCGGGCGCCGAGGCGCCGGCGGTGATGCCGAGCGTGCGCACGCCCGCCAGCCAGTCGAAATCGATGTCGGCGCCGCGCGCGACCAGCTTCGCCTTCGTACCCTCGCGCTCGGCCACCTCGACCAGCCGCAGCGAGTTGGAGCTGTAGCCGGCGCCGATCACCAGCATCGCGTCGCAGCGGCCGGCAATCGCCTTCACCGCCGCCTGCCGGTTCGAGGTCGCGTAGCAAATGTCCTCGCTGCGCGGCCCCTGGATCGCCGGAAAACGGCGCCGCAGCACGGCGATGATCTCGGCGGTGTCGTCGACCGACAGCGTCGTCTGGGTCAAGAAGGCGAGCTGCGACTGATCCGACGGCGTGACTGCCTCGGCATCCGCCACCGTCTCGATCAGGCTCATCCTCCCGTCCGGCACCTGGCCGAACGTGCCGATCACCTCGGGATGGCCGCGGTGGCCGACGAACAATATGTGCAGCCCCTGCGCGATCAGCCGTTCCGCCTGGCGATGCACCTTGGAGACGAGCGGGCAGGTCGCGTCGAGATAGTTGAGCCCGCGCGCCTCGGCCGCGGCCGGAACCGTCTTCGGCACACCATGGGCGGAGAACACCACCGGCACCCCGTCCGGGACATGGTCGAGCTCGGGCACGAACACCGCTCCCTTCGCCT
>JAYRLF010000427.1:0-3334 GCA_041905385.1 Allosphingosinicella sp. | reverse complement strand
ATATGACCGGTTCCGCGCCGCCTATCGCACCTATCTGACCACGCTGCTGCGGCTCGCCGGCGTCGCCAATCCGGAGCCGCGCGCCGATGCCGTGATCGCGCTCGAGCGCCGCATCGCCGAAGCGCACTGGACGCCGGAGCGCAGCCGCAACGTGCGCGAGCTGCTCAATCCGATGAACCGCGCCCAGCTCGCGAGCCTCGCGCCGCAGTTCAACTGGACCGAGTCGCTGCAGCAGCTCGGTCTCGGCAATGTCGAGACGATCATCGTCGGCCAGACGACGGCGATCGCCGCCGAGGGCCAGCTGTTCGCCGAGGTGCCGGTCGAGGTGTGGAAGGACTGGATGACGCTCCAGTTCCTCAGCGACAATGCGCAATATCTGCCGCGCGCCTTCGACGAGGCCAATTTCAACTTCTTCTCGCGCACCCTGCGCGGGGTCGAGCAACAGCGCGACCGCTGGAAGCGTGGCCTCGACGTGCTCAACGGCTCGGTCGGCGAGGCGGTCGGCGAGATCTATGTCCGCCAATATTTCCCGGCCGAGAGCCGGCGCCAGATGGGCGAACTGATCGCCAATCTGCGCGGCGCCTTCACCGAGCGGCTGCAGAATCTGGAATGGATGGACGAGGCGACTCGCCGCGAGGCGCTGGCCAAGCTCGAAGCGTTCGATCCGCGGATCGGCAATCCCGAGCGGTTCATCGACTATTCGTCGATCCGGGTCGACCGGGGCGACATCCTCGGCAACATGATGCGCGCCGGCGAGTTCCAGTGGAACCTGCAGCTGTCGCGCCTGCCCAATCCGGTCGACCGCTCATTGTGGTCGATGACGCCGCAGACGATCAACGCCTATTACAGCCCGCTCTCCAACCAGATCACTTTCCCGGCCGCGATCCTGCAGCCACCCTTCTTCAACCCGACGGCCGATCCTGCGGTCAATTACGGCGCGATCGGCGCGGTGATCGGCCATGAGATCGGTCACGGCTTCGACGACCAGGGCCGGCAGTTCGACGCCACCGGACGCTTCCGCAACTGGTGGAGTGAGGAGTCCGGCCGCCGCTTCGGCGAGCGGACGGCGCGGCTCGGCGCGCAATATAATGGCTATCAGGCGCTACCCGGGCTCAACGTCAACGGCCAGCTCACCATGGGCGAGAATATCGGCGATCTCGGCGGCATCGAAATGGCCTATGCCGCCTATCGCCGCCACGTCGCCCAGCATGGCGAGCCGCCGATGATCGACGGCCTGACCGGCGACCAGCGCTTCTTCCTCGCTTATGCGCAGGCCTGGCGCAGCCAGGTCCGCGAAGGCGCGCTGCGCGAGCGCGTGCTGACCGATCCGCACAGCCCGCCCGAATGGCGCGTCAACGGCATCGTCCGCAATGTCGACGCCTGGTACCGGGCCTTCAACATCCAGCCCGGCGACCGCCTCTATCTGCCGCCGGAGCAGCGGGTGCATATCTGGTAGGCGTCACGGCCGGCGCTCACGCAAACATAAGCCCCTCCCTTTCAAGGGAGGGGTTGGGGTGGTGGCGGATGAGGGGGCTCGATGCCCCCGAAGACGCATCTTTCGCTTTCTCGCAGACTTCAGCGTCGCTCGGACGCCCTTCCCCACCCCAACCCCTCCCCTGAAGGGAAGGGGCTAAGAAGGTTCACCGCGCGGCGTCGCGCAGCACCTGGGACAGGCGCCAGTCGCTCGTCGTGCTGATCACCTCGTCGAGATACCAGCGGCCGTCCCGGCGCACGAACAGGAAGCGGCTGGCGTCGGCCTGGCCGAAATTGCGCCAGCGGGCGAGGACGGTCCGCCGGTCGCCGCGATCCTGCTCGAGCAGGACCTCGATCGCGTCGAGTTCGAAATCCTGGCCGTTCACCCACCAGTCGAACTCGATCCGCTCCTCGCCGCCCTCGACCGCGGCGAGCCGCTCGAACAGCCGCGCCAGGCGCGGGCTGTAGGGGCGGTCGGGCCAGGTTTGCGGCACCTCGCCGGCTTGATAGCGCGCGTAGCGTTCGCGGACGAAGGCGACCGGATCGTCGAAGCCCTGCGCCAGGGCTGCCGAGGGCAAGGCCAAGGCGGCTGCGGCCAGCAGCGCGGGCAGCAGGCGGCGCATCTATTCGGGCCGCTCGCGCAGCAAGGCGGACAGCGTCCAGCCGTCATCGCCGCGGCCATTGCCGTTGACGACGTCGTCGAGATACCAGCGGCCGCCTTGCCGGACGAACTGGAAGCGGTTGACCGACTCGCGGTCGAAGACGGTGAAGCGGGCGACCACAATGCGCCGGTCCGGCCCTCGCCGCTGCTCGCGCAGCTCGGCGATCCTGATCTCGTCCCAGTCCTGCGAGTTGGTCCACCAGTCGAACGCGAGCGATCCGACCAGATCCTGGTGCCGCGCCTGCCACGCATCATAGGCGGCGAACAGGCGCCGCAACCGGTCGCTATAGCTGTAGACGGGGTCGACCGGGGGCGTGTTGGGGGCGGCCCGATAGCGGGCATAGATCTGCTCGACGAAGGCGCGGGGATCGTCGACGCCGCGACGGGCCTGGCTCGACAGTTCGACTGTCTCAGGCTCCTGTGCACTCGCCGGAAGCGCCAAGACGGCCAGGCAGATGGCAGCCAGAATGGCCGTGTCCGATTTTCGCATTTCGCCCTCCCCAAGCCGCGTTCGTTGCGCCACTATGCGCGGAAGGGGAGGCTTTTTCCATGGACCGCAGCACCGCCTCGCGCCGCCTTCGGTCCGCCTGCCTGTCGGTCATGGCGGCGGTGTTTCTCGCCGCGTCTCCGGCCGGCGCGTCCCAGGCGCCGGCCGCTTTCAGCACCTCCGAGCAGGCGCAGCTCGATCGGGCGATCGCGCGCGGGCGGCTGCTGTTCGAGCTCGACCGCGCCGCCTGGGTCGGCACGGACGACATGATGGCGAACCTGCGCGATTTCCGGGCGATCGGGCTCAGCGGCTATGTCGTCGACCGCGACGGCGATGCCTTTTCGGTGATCTTCTACGGCGGGCCGGCCGAGGCTCCGGTCGCTTTCTATCGCGGCCGGGTCGAGAATAGGCGGGTCGTGTCGCGCGAGATCTTCGCCGCCGCGGAGCGGCCGGCGCTGACGCCGCTGCAGCGGCGGCTGGCGGCGGCGCGCGGCGCGGCCAACCGGCTCGGGCGACGCCCCTGCGGCGACCGTCCGTTCAACACGGTCGTGATTCCGCCCGAAGCGGCTGACGCGCCGATCGAGCTCTATCTGCTGACCCCACAGGTCCGGAACGGCGAGTTTCCGATGGGCGGCCATTTCCGGGCCGTGATCAACACGGACGGCAGCGTCGGCGAGAATCAGGAGTTCATGCGCAGCTGCATGACGATGACC
>JAYRLF010000026.1:13185-20335 GCA_041905385.1 Allosphingosinicella sp. | reverse complement strand
AGCCGCGACTAGAGCCCGAGCCTGGCCGCGACAAACTCGCCCAGGCCCGGCCCCATCGCGTTCACCCAGCCGCTGCGCTGCGGGTGGGGCTGGGTGAACCATTTGGGCAGGATGATCAGGGTCGGCCGCCCGGCGCGGCGCCGGAGCATCTCGCGATAGTCGTCCGCCGTGGTCCGTTCCTCGACGGTGACGATCAGCAGGACGTCGCTGTCGAGGTCGTCGGCATCGCGGACCGTCTCGGTATTGTATGAGGAGCGGACCAGCTGCTCCAGGCCCTTGAATCCGGTCGCCGCGACCGACTGGACGTTGGCGCCGCCGCCACTGCGCGGCGCGCCCAGACCGCCGCCATAAGCGAGCAGGAGCAGCATCGCCGCGAAGGCGATGATGCCGGCGCCGATCAGACCGACGACGAGCCGCGGATTGAAGGGGGAGGGCGCGCTCATCCCCGCCATCCTTCGGCAAAGGCGAATTCCTCATAAGCGGCGCGGCAATCGCGCCAGTCGCTTTCGCCGAGCGGCCGCAGCGCGAACAGGCTGCGCTCGACCAGCATCGCGATCCGGGCGAAGGCGCCGCGCGGTCGCTCCGGAATCGCCGGCAAGGCGGCGATGTCGCGGCTCGTCAGCGCCGGGCCGACCAGCTCGGGCCGGCGGCCGTCAATGTCCTCGATGCTGCGGAACAGGATCAGGTGGACGGCTTCGTCGAACCGGCCTTGCGCGGCGAGCGCATCGGCTTCGCTCAACAATGCGCGCGCCGGCGCCTCGTCGGGGCGCCAGTCCGGGTCCGGCACCGCCTTCTTGTCCTTCCGGCGGCCCGGCCATTCCCTGCCCTGCAGCCGCATTGCGATGCCGTAGAGAATGTAGAGCAGGAGCAGCACCAGCCCGACCCAGAACAGGATCTCGAGCCCGGGCCAGATCGCGCGGAAGAAGCGCGCCAGCGGCTCCAGCCAGGCCGGCGGCAATGGCGGTTCGACGGTCGACAGGTCGAACTGGATCGAGCTGTCGGAGACCAGCCGCCGGTGGGCCTCGACCAGCGCGCCGTCCGATCGTGTCGGCGGCGGCGCGGTGACGATCGGCGGCTTGGCCATCATGCCCGGTCTCGTCCCCCTTGCCGCGCTTCGCTTCGAGCCCGCAGTCTAGGCATGGGCATGGCGAACGGGCAAGCGCCGTCGATCCGTTACGGCCAAGTACCAAAAGGCTTGCTCACTGTTAGCGGTAACAGCTAGTCTCGGCCGCGCGAAGAGCCCGGTCAGAGACTCAAGCGCGGGCAAGGGGATGTGAGATGAGGCTGCACCAAAAGCTTTTCCTCGCCGGTCTGCTGTCGACGGCCGCCGCCGTGCCGGCAAACGAGACCGGGCAGGCGGCGTCCGCGCCGGCCGCGCGCTGGCCTGCGGTCACGAGCCGGGTGCCGCGCGATGCAGCGGTCGAGCGGCGGATCGACGCCATGCTCGCCCGGATGACGCTCGAGCAGAAGGTCGCCCAAATCGTCCAGCCCGACATTTCGAGCATCACGCCCGAGGAGTATCGCCGCTACCGCTTCGGCTCGATCCTCGCCGGCGGCAACAGCTCGCCCGGCGGGCGCGAGACTGCGCCGGCGGCGGAGTGGCTGGCGCTCGCCGATGCCTATTGGGACGCGTCGATGAGCGGGCCCGACGACGGCCTGCGCATCCCGGTGATGTGGGGGATCGACGCGGTTCACGGTCATTCGAACGTGGTCGGCGCGACCATCTTCCCGCAGAATATCGGCCTCGGCGCGACCCGCAATCCGGACCTCATCCGCCGCATCGGCGAGGTGACCGCGCTCGAAATGGCGGTGACCGGGATCGATTGGGATTTCTCGCCGACGCTCGCGGTGGTGCGCGACGACCGCTGGGGGCGGACCTATGAGGGCTTCTCCGAGGATCCCGAGATCGTCCGGTCCTATGCCGGCGCGATGGTCGAGGGCCTGCAGGGGAGGCCGGGCACGCCCGAGTTCCTCGGCCCGGGCCGCGTCATCGCGACCGCCAAGCATTTCGTCGGCGACGGCGGCACCACCGGCGGCCGCGACCAGGGCGACAATGTCTCCACGCCCGAGCAGCTGCGCGACATCCATGGCGCCGGCTATCCGCCCGCGATCGAAGCCGGCGTCCAGGCGATCATGTCCTCTTATTCGAGCGTCCATGGCGAAAAGATGCACGGCAGCCGCGCGATGCTGACCGGCGCGATTCGCGAGCAGATGGGCTTCGACGGGCTGGTGGTCGGTGACTGGAACGGCCATGGCCAGGTGCCGGGCTGCACCGCCACCTCCTGTCCGGCCTCGTTCAACGCCGGGCTCGACATGTTCATGGCGCCCGACAGCTGGCGGGAGCTCTATGCCAATACGCTCGCCCAGGCGCGCTCCGGCGCGATTCCGATGGCGCGGCTCGACGAGGCGGTGCGGCGGATCCTCCGGGTCAAGATCCGCGCCGGCCTGTTCGAGGAGGTGCGGCCGTCGCAGCGGCCCTTTGCCGGCCGCTTCGAATTGCTCGGTGCGCCGGATCATCGCGCGGTCGCCCGCCAGGCGGTGCGCGAGAGCCTGGTGCTCCTGAAGAACAACAACCACCTGCTGCCGCTGCGGCCCGGCGCCAACGTGCTGGTGGCCGGGGACGGGGCCGACAGCATCGCCAATCAGTCCGGCGGCTGGACGATCAGCTGGCAGGGCACCGGCGTGACCAATGCTGATTTCCCCAATGCCCAGTCGATCTTCGCGGGGATCAGGGAAACGGTGGCGGCGGCCGGCGGCACGGCGACGCTCAGCGCCGACGGCAGCTTCACCAGCCGTCCCGACGTCGCCATCGTCATATTCGGCGAGGAGCCTTATGCCGAGTTCGTCGGCGACCGCAGCTCGCTCGAGTTCAGCCCGGCCGACAAGAGCGCGCTCGAGATGCTGCGCCGCCTGCGCGCCGCCGGCATCCCGACCGTCTCGGTCTTCCTCTCCGGCCGGCCGATGTGGGTGAATCCGGAGCTCAACGCGTCCGATGCCTTCGTCGCCGCTTTCCTTCCCGGCAGCGAGGGCGGCGGCATCGCCGACGTCCTGTTCGCCAACGCCGACGGCTCGGTCCGCAACGATTTTCGCGGCCGCCTCTCTTATTCCTGGCCGCGCCGCGCCGATCAGACGCCGCTCAATCGAGGCGACCCAAATTACGATCCCTTGTTCGCTTATGGCTATGGCATGACCTATGCGGACCGGCGCGACCTCGCCGCCTTGCCCGAGGAGCGGCCGGCCAATGCCGGCTTCGGCGAGGGTGCCTTCTTCGTCCGCGGCACGATGCCGCAGGGCTGGCGTTTCCAGGCCGGCAACGGCGTCGCGATCCGGGCCGTCGACCGCCGCGCACAGGAAGATGCGCGGCGGATCAGCTGGACCGCGACGACGCCGACCATGGCGATGATCCTCGCCTCGACGCCGGCCGACATCAACCGCCAGGCGACCGGCGAGCTCAGCCTGATGTTCGACTATCGCGTCGAGACGGCGCCGACCGGCCCGGTCGCGGTGGCGATGACGAGCGGCGCCAATGCGACCGCCCAGATGCCGATCGCCGGCCTGCTCCGCGCCGCCCCCGTCGGCGAATGGCGGACGATGGTGCTGCCGCTGCGCTGTTTTTCGCGCGCAGGTGTTGCGATGAACGCGATCACCTCGCCGTTCGGCATCGCCGCGACGGCGCCGCTGACGCTCTCGATCGCCGAGATCCGGCTCGGCAGCGCCCCGGTGAACCAGGACCAGTGCGGGGCGCCTTAGTTCCTTAATCCTCCCTGTGAGCGAAGCTCATGGGAAGGGGGACCGGACGAAGCCCGGTGGAGGGGCCAACGGCGCTGAAAGCCCCTCCACCAGCCTTCGGCTGGTCCCCCTCCCCATCGCCTGCGGCGACAGGGAGGATGCGTATCAATGATTGTGCCGGGGCGTCTTCGCCGACGTGCCGCGATATTTGACCGCCATCTCCAGCACCGCGCCGTCGGCGAGCTGGCCGGTCTTCTCGCGATAGAGCTCTTCCCAGGGCGTCGCGCTGTCCGGCACCGGCGGCGGCGCCTCGGCCTTGCGGCGGGCGATCTCCACCTCGTCGACCAGGGCGTCGCAGGTGCCTTGGTTGATGTCGATCCGGATCGTGTCGCCGGTGCGAAGCCAGGCGAGGCCGCCGCCGGCCGCGCTTTCGGGCGAGGCGTTGAGGATCGACGGGCTGTCGGACGTGCCCGACTGTCGGCCGTCGCCGATCGTCGGCAGGTTCATGATGCCGCGCTTCAGCAGGTGGTCGGGCGGCTGCATGTTGACGACCTCGGCCGAGCCCGGCCAGCCGAGCGGGCCGGCGCCGCGGATGACGAGGATGCAGGTCTCGTCGATCGCCAGCGTGGGATCGTTGATGCGGTGGTGATAGTCGTCCGATCCGTCGAACACGATCGCACGCCCCTCGAACACGCCTTCACGGCCGGGCTCGCGAAGATAGCGGCTGCGAAACTCTTCCGAGATCACGCTGGTCTTCATGATCGCGAAGTCGAACAGATTGCCCTTGAGCACGAGGAAGCCGGCGCGTTCCCGGAACGGCGCGTCGAAGGTCGCGATCACCTCGCGGTCGGTGGCGGCGCGGTCCTCGACATTCTCGGCCTGGCTGCGGCCGGTGACGGTCAGCGAGCCGCCTTCGAAGCGGCCGGCGGCAATCAGTTCGCGGATCACCGCCGGCACGCCGCCGGCGCGGTGGAAGCGCTCGCTCAGATATTGGCCGGCCGGCTGCATGTTGACGAGCAGCGGAATGTCATAGCCGTCCGCCATCCAGTCGCCGGTGTCGATCTCGATACCGGCATGGCGGGCCATGGCATGGACGTGCGGCTGGGCGTTGCTCGAGCCGCCGATCGCGGCGATCAGCCGGATCGCGTTGAGGAAGGCGGCGCGAGTCAGGATCTTGGACGGCCGAAGGTCCTCATAGGCCATGTCGACGATGCGCCGGCCCGTTTCATAGGCCATCTGGCCGCGCTCGCGATAAGGCGCCGGAATCGCGGCATTGCCCGGCAGGCACAGGCCGAGCGCCTCGGCGACCGCGTTCATCGTCGAGGCGGTGCCCATCGTGTTGCAATGGCCGGCGGACGGCGCGCTGTCGGCGGCGCGCTTCAGGAACTCCTCCTCGTCGATCTCGCCTGCGCCGAGCTTGCGGCGGCTTCGCCAGATCACCGTGCCGGAGCCGACCAATTCGCCCTCGTGCCAGCCGTCGAGCATCGGCCCACCGGACAGGGTGATGGCCGGGATGTCGACGGTCGAGGCGGCCATGATCCCGGCCGGCGTGGTCTTGTCGCAGCCGGTGGTCAGCACGACCGCGTCGATCGGATAGCCATGGAGGATCTCGACCAGGCCGAGATAAGCGAGGTTTCGGTCGAGCGCGGCGGTCGGCCGGCGGCAATTCTCGAAGATCGGATGGACAGGAAATTCCATCGGCACGCCGCCGGCGTCGCGTATCCCCTCCTTCACCCTCACCGCCAGCTCGAGATGGATGCGGTTGCAGGGGGCGAGGTCCGATCCGGTCTGGGCGATGCCAATGATCGGCTTGCCGCTGCGCAATTCGTCGGCGGTCAGGCCGTAATTCATGAAGCGCTCGAGATAGAGCGCGGTCATGTCGCTGCGTCCCGGCGCCGCGAACCAGTCGCGCGAGCGGAAGGGGCGGGCAGGGCGTCGAGTCATCCGGGCGATATATCCTAGTGCTTTTCCTGTGTCCCGGCGAACGCCGGAACCCAGTCGCAACTCAGAACTGGGCCCCGGCCTTCGCCGGGGCACTGTTCAATGATCACCCCTCCATTTCCTCGAGCTCCTTGCCCTTGGTCTCGTGGATGAACTTCTGGACCAGGAAGAAGCTGATTACCGCGCAGACCGCGTAGAAGGTGTAGCTGACGGCGAGGCCGAGGCCGGCCGCCATCAGCGGGAAGCTCTGCGCGATGAGATAGTTTGAGAACCATTGGGCGAAGCCGGCGACGGCGAGCGCCGAGCCGCGGATCTGGTTCGGGAACATCTCGCCGAGCATCACCCACATCACCGGGCCCCAGCTGATGTTGAAGAAAATGACGTAGAGATTGGCGGCGATCAAAGCGATCGTGCCGAGCCCGCTCGACAGCTGCAGATTGCCGGTGGCGTCGAGCGTGCCGTTGGCGAAGGCGAAAACCATTGCGAACAGGGTCGCCGCCATGCCCGCCGAGCCGATCAGCAGCAGCGGCTTGCGGCCGATCTTGTCGATCACGGCGATCGTGATGAAGCAGGCGGCGATCGAGACCGCACCCGAGACGATGTTGATCTGCAGCGACTGGTCCTCGCTGAAGCCGGCCAGCTGCCAGAGCGTCGCGCCGTAATAAAAGATGACGTTGATGCCGACGAGCTGCTGGAAGACGGCCAGCAGGATGCCGGCCCAGACGATCGGGCGGATGCCGCCGCCCGGCCGCTTGAGGTCGCTGAGCCGCGGCCGATGGTCCTCGCTGAAGCTGGCGCGGATCTCCTGCAGCTTGGCGGCGGCGACGTCGGCGCCGAACAGGGAGGTCAGCACCCGGCTCGCTTGTTCGTCGCGGCCCTTCGAGACCAGATAGCGCGGGCTTTCCGGAATGAAGAGCAGGGCGACGAGGAAGATCGCGGCCGGCACAGCCTGCATCAGATACATCCAGCGCCACGCCTCGAGGCCGGCCCAATAGACCTGGGTCGATTCTCCGGCCGCGCGGGCGAGATACCAATTGACCACGAAGGCGCCGGTGAGGCCGGTGATGATCATGATCTGCTGGACGGTCGTCATCCGGCCGCGGATGGCGGCCGGCGCGACCTCGGAAATATAGGCCGGCGACAGCACGCTCGCCGCGCCGACCGCCATGCCGCCCATCAGTCGTGCGAGCACGAACACGATTTGCGATCCCGCGAAGCCCTGCAGCAGGGCGCCGATCAGGAACAGGACGGCGGCCAGCATCATCACGTTGCGCCGGCCGAACTGGTCTGCGAGCCGGCCGGCGAGGAAGGCGCCGATGAAGCAGCCGATCAGCAGCGATCCGACGGTGAAACCGAGCCCGCCCTCGCTCAGCGCGAAGGCGCTCCTCAGGCCGTCCTGGGTGCCGTTGACCGCGCCGCTGTCATAGCCGAACAGGAAACCGCCGATCGTCGCGACTGCGACGATCGCGCCGATGAAGCC
>JAYRLF010000026.1:0-13175 GCA_041905385.1 Allosphingosinicella sp. | reverse complement strand
GGGGTGCTGTTGCCGGGGGGTGTTTCTTCGCCTAACTTTAAACGGGGTTTGGGGGTGAGTGCGACTATCGCGCCGATGAAGCCCATATTCGCCCGCGCCGGACTCGCTTCCGTCATTGCTTCCTCCCCTGATGAACCGATTCGCCGGTTCCTTTCGTTGCCGTATTGTTAGCGGTAACAGCGAAAACATCCATGCCCAATGTTCAGGCGGATTGTACGGATCACGGGCGCGCGCGGACGGCCTTGCGGCGGCTCGACAAGGGCGGCGCGGAGGATTCGCGGACGATAAGATCATGTTCGAGCACGCGCTCGGCCGCTTCGGTGGGCGCGCCCGAGCGGCGCGCCTTGAGATCGGCGAGCAGCAGTTCGAGCGCCGCCTCCGCCATCGCCGAGATCGGCTGCCGGACGGTGGTCAGCTCCGGCCAGACCGTCGTCGCCGGCGCGGTATCGTCGAAGCCGACGATGCTGAGGTCGTCCGGCACGGCGAGGCCCTTGCGGTGGGCGACGCTGACCGCGGCGGCGGCCATGTCGTCATTGCTCGCGAAGATCGCGGTCGGCGGATCGGCGCGGGCGAGCAGCCGCTCGGTCGCGACCAGCCCGGAGCGGAAGGTGAAATAGCCCTGCTCGACCGCGGCCTCGTCCGGATCGAGGCCGTGATTGGCGAGCGCCGCGCGAAAGCCGCGCTCGCGTTCGATGCTGGCGATGTGGGTGGGATAGCCGCGGATCAGGCCGATCCGCTGGTGGCCGAGCCGGATCAGATGCTCGGTCGGCCCATCGCGACCGTCACCACGGGGATGCGCGCGGCGGCGAGCTCGGCGAGGATCGCCTGCGATTCCGACAAAGGCGGCGGCAGGATCACGCCTTCGACATTGGTGGTGAGGAAGCTGCGGGTCGCCTCCGCCTGCTCGTCCGCGCCCTCGGATTCGCACGCCTCGATGACGAGGTGACAGCCGGCGCGCCGGGCGCCTTCGAGCGCGCCGACCAGGAACTGGCTGAGATAGGCCGCGCTCGGATTGGCGTAGAGCAGGCCGATATGGGTCGCCTGGCCCGCGGCGAGGGTGCGGGCGGCGGTGTTGGGCGAATAATTGAGCTGGTCGATCGCCTCGAGGACGGCGGCGCGGGTGGTGTCGCGGACATTCTTCTCGCCGTTGATGACGCGCGATACGGTCATTGCCGAAACGCCGGCCAGGCGCGCGACATCCTCGATCGTAACGCTGCCCCGGCTGCGCCGGCTCGGCCTGCTCATTCTGCCCTCCGCAGATGTCGAATAGGGCAGCGATCATGGCCTTGCAAATAAGGCCGCATCAGCCGCCCTCGGCGAGGAAGGCCGCGACCCAGACCAGAGGCGCGTTCCAGTTCACCGCCACCTCGTTGAGGCTGTAGGCGCGGATGTCGTCGGCCCAGCAGAGCTGCGGCGCGCAGCGGCCACGCATGGGACGGGCGACCTCGTCGGCGAAGGCGGTGTTGTTGGGCCCGCCCGACAGCGCCCCGGGTGGCGGCGGCGGCAGGCTGCGGTCGAGGCTGTGCGCCCAGAAGCGGTGATGCGGATTGCGCATCGGCCGTGCGCCGAAGCCGCTGATGAAGCTGCGGTCGAGCGGATTGCGGCCGAGCAGATAGTCGACCCCGTCGATTACGCCGTCGCGAAATTGGACGTCGCCGGTGAAATCGTGCGCGAGCGCGAGGATGATCGCCCGGTTGAGCAGCACCGCGTTCGAGCCCCAGACATAAGGCGGCGGATAGGGAATCCGATAGCCAACCTGGTCGCGGGCGGCGAGGAAGCGGTCGGCGGCGGCGACCAGCCGGCCGCGAATGGCGGTGATTTCGGCGGGGGCGAGCCTGGTCGGGGCGACGGCGAGGGTGATCGTGCCGAGGGTCGCGGTGCTGCCCCAGCCCGGCTCGGCGACCGGCGCGCTGAAATGAGGCGAGCGGCGCAGGGCGGCGCGATAGGCGTCGCCATTGGTGGTCGCGAACAGCTCGGCGGCCGCCCAGAAGAATTCGTCGCTGAAATCGGCATCGCCATAGCCGCCGCTGCCGGTGAAATTGCCGACCGCATGAACCGCGGGGTTGCGCAGCGCGGCGCGCCAGGCGCGCTCGGCGGCCGCCAGGCAGCGCGCGGAGAAGGCGCGGTCGATGGGGCGCCAGATTCGCGCGCACTGGGCTGCGGTGGCGGCAAGGTTGAGGGTCGCGCCGGTGCTGGGCGGGTAGAGCAGCCGCTCCTCCGGATCGCGGTGCGGCGGCATCGGCAAGGCGGTCCAGCGCCGGTCGCCCATCTTGTGATGGGCCATGCCGGAGGCGTCGATCTCGGTGAGGCGGAGGCCCGGGCCGCCGCGGGTGACGCCGACCGCGACGCGCGTCGTCGTCCCGTCGGGTATCTGCATGGCGAGCAGGAATTCCAGCTCCCAGCGGACCTCGTCGAGCAGGTCGTCGATGCCATTGCCGGACTCCGGAATGCCGCCCTGGCCGTCGGCGAAGGCGGAGGCTCGGCCGAGCTGGCTCTGGCGTTCGTAAAGGTTGAGCAGGGTCCAGGCGGAGATGCCGCCATTGACGACATATTTGCCGTGGTCGCCGGCATCGTACCAGCCGCGGCTGACGTCGAGCGTGTAGCGGCAGCCCGGCCAGACATTGCCGTCCTCGTCCGCGCCCGAGAAGCAGGTGGCGCGATCCGGGGCATGGCCGGCCGGTCGTGCCCAGGCGTCGCCGCCGGCCAAGCGCGCGTCGATCGGCGTGCTCGCCCGGTTGTGATAGAAATAGTTGAAGGCGCTTGCGGCGAGCGGGCCGTAAATGCCCGGCATGATCCGGAACGGACGGCTGCGCGCCTCGCCCGCCTCCAGCTGATAGACGCCGATCTGCGCGGCCTCGCCGAAGTCGACCAGATGGAGATGCTGGCCGGACGCCACGTCGTCGCCGATCACCACGCTCTGGCCATCGGCGATCCGCGCGCCGCTGGAATCGCGCAATCGCCAGGGCAGCGGCTCGCGCGACGGGCTCGGCACGATCGCGCGCTTCGGGCCGTCGGGGAGGAAGCCGAACGTGTTCAGCCGGATCGGGTTTTGCGCTTCGATCGGTTCGGCTGACGGAACGGGCGCCGGCGCGGGCTGCGCGGCGCCCATCAGGAGGAAAAGAAGCGGCGCCAGGCCGGCTCGGCGGCCGCGCTCAGCCATTGCGGGCGCCGGCGAGGGTGGCGGCGGTGGCGATTCCGGCCTGACCGGCGCTGCGCTGGAACTGGACCGGATCGGCGGCGCAATGCTGGGCGATGAAATCATGATGGTGCGGCATCCAGTCGACCGACTTGCGGATCACCCGTTGGACGCCGTCGAGGCGGCGCTTGAGCTCGGCGCGGTCGAGCGCATCGACGAGCGGATCGTGGCGGTTCGGCCTGATGCCCTGGCCCATCATCACGGCGAACCAGCTGGTGTCGTGGAACAGCTCGTCATCCTCGCGGAAGATCCGGCCATGCTCGCGGAAAACCGCGATCTTGTCGGCGAGATAGTCGGACACCTGCATCGTCCGGAGGTAGTTCCAATAGTCCGTGTCGTCGCGCTCGGTGGCGTTGTAGTGCAGCACGATGAAGTCGCGGATCGTCTCATATTCGAACCGCATCCGGCGATTGTAGCGGGCGACCTCCGACGGGCTGTGGTTGCGGTCGGGGAACATCGCGATCAGCCGCGAAATGCCGGCCTGGATCAGGTGGATGCTCTGCGATTCCAGTGGCTCCATGAAGCCGGCGGCGAGGCCGATCGCGCAGCAATTCTTGCGCCAGCTCTCGCGGCGGCGGCCGGCCTTGAACTTGAGCATCCACGGATCGGACAGGGGCGCGCCGTCGAGATTGCCGAGCAGGGTCGCTGCAGCCTCGTCGTCGCTGATATGCGCACTCGAATAGACGTAGCCATTGCCGATCCGGTATTGGAGCGGGATCCGCCATTGCCAGCCGCAGGGACGCGCAGTGGCACGCGTCACCGCCCGCTTCGAGCCGCCGGTGGCGCAGGGCACGGCGACGGCGCGGTCGTTGAGCAGCCAATGCGACCAATCCTCGAACTCGACGCCGAGCGTCTGGCCGAGCAGCAGGCTGCGGAAGCCGGAGCAGTCGACGAAAAAGTCGGCCGCGAGCGTCTCGCCGCCCTCCATCGTCACGGACTCGATGAAGCCGTCCGCGCCGCGCAGCGCGACGTCGACGATCCGGCCTTCGCGGCGGACGACCCCGCGCGCCTCGGCGAAGCGGCGCAAATAGCGGGCATAGAGGAAGGCGTCGAAATGAAAGGCGTAGGAGATGGTCGAAAGCGGCGTGTTGCCGGCATCGACCGGCCGCGAGAATTTCTCCTCATGCGCGGCGAGCGACTGGAGAGAATAATCGATCAGCGGCGCGGCATCGCCGGCCTCGTGCGCCCGCAGCCACCAACTGTGGAAGGAGAGACCTTCGAAATTGGCGCCATAGGGTCCGAACGGATGGTAATAATGGTCGCCGATGCGGCGCCAGTTGGCGAACTCGATGCCGAGCTTGAAGGTCGCCTGGGTCTGGGCGACGAAATCGTCCTCGTCGATGCCGAGCAGCTGGTTGAAGATCTGCAGCGAGGGGATGGTCGATTCGCCGACGCCGACCGTGCCGATCGCGTCGGATTCGATCACCGTCACCTTGGTGTAGCCGTCGGTCATGAAGCGCGACAGCGCCGCCGCCGTCATCCAGCCGGCCGTGCCGCCGCCGACGATGATCACATGACGCAGGCGCGGGTCGTCGCTCATGCCGCGCTGACCGTGGCGCTGCCCGACGCGCGCTGGAATTCGTGCGGCGGCGCCGCGCAATGCTGCCTGATGAAGTCGGTGTGGGTTGGCATCCAGTCGACCGAGGCGCGGATCGCCGCCTTGATCTGGGCCATGCGCGACTTGAATTCGGCCTCGGGCATCACGTCGACGAGCGGGTCGTAGCCGCCCGGCTGGAGGCCCTGGCCCATCATCACCGCATACCAGCTGGTGTCGTTGAACAATTCGTCATTCTCGCGGAAGACGCGGCCACTTTTCGAGAAAAGCTCGATCTTGTCGGCGAGATAGTCCGACACCTTCATCTCGCGCAGATAGCGCCAATAGTCCGTGTCGGTCCGCTCGTTCTGGTGATAGTGGAGCACCAGGAAATCGCGGATCTTCTCATATTCGAAGACCATCAGCCGGTTATAGCGGTCGATGTCGACCTGGTTCATCGCCCGGGTCGGAAACAGCGTCATCAGCCGCGAGATGCCGACCTGGATCAAATGGATGCTCTGTGATTCCAGCGGTTCCATGAAGCCGGAAGCGAGGCCGATCGCCACGCAATTCCTGACCCAAGAGCTGCGGCGGCGCCCGGCCCTGAACTTCAATCGCCACGGCTCCGCGAGCGGCTCGCCGTCGAGGTTCGACATCAATGTGTGGGTGGCCTCGTCGTCGCTGATATGGGCGCTCGAATAGGCGTAGCCATTGCCGATCCGGTACTGGAGCGGGATCCGCCACTGCCAGCCCGCCTCGCGCGCGGTGGCGCGGGTGACGGCGCGTGTCGAGCCGCCCAGGGCGCAGGGCACGCTGACGGCGCGGTCGTTCAGCAGCCAGTGCGACCAGTCCTCGAATCCGGTCTCCATGGTCTGCTCGATCAGCAGGCCGCGAAAGCCCGAGCAGTCGATGAAGAAATCGGCCTCGAGCCTCTCGCCGCTCTCCAGCGTGACCGATTCGATGAATCCGTTCTCGCCATTGACGCCGACGTCGACGATCTTGCCTTCCTTTCGCACGACCCCGCGCTCCTCGGCGAAGCCGCGCAGGAATTTCGCATAGAGCCAGGCGTCGATGTGGAAGGCATAAGCGATGTCGGACAAAGGCGAATTGCCGGCGTCGATCGGGCGCGAGAATTTGGCCTCGCGCGAGGCGAGCGCCTGCAGCGAATAATGGTCGAGCTCGGCGCTCGGATCCCGCTGCAGCAACTTCAGGAAATAAGCGTGGAAGGACAGGCCTTCCATATTGACGCCATAGGGCCCGAACGGGTGGTAATAGACGTGACCCTTGTGGCGCCAGTCGTAGAATTCGATCGCCAGCTTGAAGGTCGCCTGGGTCTTGCGGATGAATTCGTCCTCGTCGAGGCCGAGCATCCGGTTGAACATGCGGATCTGCGGGATGGTGGATTCGCCGACGCCGACCGTTCCGATCGCGTCGGATTCGATCACTGTGACCTTGGTGTAACCGTCGGTGAGGAACCGGCCGAGCGTCGCCGCCGTCATCCATCCCGCGGTGCCGCCGCCGACGACGATGATGCTGCGAAGGCGGTTGTCGGTCATCGGCTCAATCTCACTCCAGCAGCTTGAACCGGCGCAGCGGCTGCGCAGCACCGGTCGAGGAAATCGCGGTGCGTCGGCAGCGCTTCCGCGGCCTGGCGGAAGCGGATGCGCAGCTTCTCGAAATTGGCGCGCACGGCATCGATATCGACTGCGTCGACGAGCGGATCATAGGCATCGGGAACGATGTTCTGACCGATCATGACTGCGATCCAATTGGCGTCCGCGAACAATTCGTCCTCGTAGCGGAACAGCCGCCCGCGCGACCGGAACAGGTCGATCTTGGTCTGGAGCGTGTCGGGCACCTCCATCGTCCGGACATAGTCCCAATAAGCGGAGTCGTTCCGCTCGGTCGCCTTGTAGTGGAGGATGAGGAAGTCGCGGATCCGCTCATATTGGCTGGTCATCAGCCGGTTATATTCGCGCGCCTCGACCGGGTCGTAGCGGCGGTCGGGGAAGAGCGCGAGCAGACGGGTGATGCCGGCCTGGATGAGGTGGATGCTGGTCGATTCGAGCGGCTCCATGAAGCCGCCGGCGAGGCCGATCGCGATCACGTTCTTGTCCCAGAAACGCTCACGGCGGCCGGCCTTGAAGCGCAGGATCCAGGGATCGGCCACGACCGGCCCGTCGAGATTGGCGAGCAGGGTCGCGATCGCCTCGTCGTCGCTGATATGGGCCGAGGAGAAGACATAGCCGGTGCCGATCCGGTGCTGGAGCGGGATCCGCCATTGCCAGCCGGCCGCGTGCGCGGTCGCGCGGGTGAACGGCGTGATCTCCGGGCCGGCGCTCTCGCACTGGGTCGCGGCAGCGCGGTCATTGGGAAGCCAGCGCGAATAATCCTCGAAGCCGGCGCCCAAGGTCTGCGCGATCAGAAGGCCGCGAAAACCGCTGCAGTCGACGAAGAAGTCGCCGCCGACGCGTCGGGCGCCTTCGAGCTCGACCGACTCGATGAAGCCGGTCTCGCCGTTCTGGTGGACCTCGACGATCTTGCCTTCGACGCGCCGGACGCCGCGCGCCTCGGCATAGGTGCGCAAGAAGCGGGCGTAGAGGGCGGCGTCGAAATGATAGGCATATCTGAGCTGGGATAGGATCGAGCGCGGATCGTCGCTCGGCCAGGCGAAGCGGCCGAGCTTCGCGGCGACCGCGGACAGGCAATAATCCTCGATGCTGCCGACCTCGCCGGCGAGGCTCAGCTTGCGCCAGAACTGGTGGAACTTCACCGCCTCCATGTCGAAGCCGAACTGGCCGAACGGGTGGAGGTAGCGGTGGCCGATCCGGGTCCAGTCGACGAATTCGATGGCAAGCTTGATCGACCCCTTGGTCGCGGCGAGGAAGGCGTTCTCGTCGATGCCGAGCAGCTGGTTGAAGGTGGTGATCGGCGGGATCGTCGCCTCGCCGACGCCGACCCGGCCGATCTCGTCGGATTCGACCAGGGTCACCTCGACCGAGCCCGGCGCGAGCACCTTCGACAAGGCGGCGGCGGTCATCCAGCCGGCGGTGCCGCCGCCGGCAATGACGATCGAGCGGATGCGCGCGTCGCTCATGGTGCGGCCAGCCGGTCGAGCAAGGCGCGCTGCGGCGGCATCGCCTCGGCGGCGGCGCGCATCACCTTGCGCATCGCGGCGAGCCGGTCGCGGACCTCGGCCTTGTCGAGGTCGTCGGCGAGGGCGTGATAGGTGCGCGGGTTCACGCCCTGGCCGAAATAGGTGGCCACCCATGCCGAATCCGGAAACAGCTCCTCGTCGAGCTCGAGGACGCGCGCCTGGTTCTCGAACAGGCGGATCTTCTCGGCGAGGATGTCGGGCAGCGTCATGGCCGCGCAGGTGCGCCACAGGTCGGAATCGCCGCGCGCATTGAGCTTGTAGTGGAGAATGACGAGGTCGCGCATCCGCTCGACCGTCTCGATCATCAGCCGATTATATTCGTCCGCCTCGCCGCCATCCTCGCCTTTGTACGGCATCAGCTGGAGCGGGTCGATCGTGCAGCCGGCGGCGCCGATCGCGATGCAGTTGCGCGACCAGAAGGCAGCGCGCCGGCCGTTCGTGAAACGGACGCGGCGGCCCTCGCCGCCGATCGCCGCGGCGGCTTCGTCGTCGCTCAAGTGCGCGCTCGCATAGACCAGGCCGCGGTCGGCGCCGTCGCGCAGCGGGATGCGCCATTGCCAGCCGGCAAGAGCGGCGTCGGCGCGCAAATAAGGGAGGGCATCGCCGTCCGTAGCGCGGGCGGCGACGGCGCGGTCGCAAGGCAGCCAGTGGCTCCAATCCTGATAAGGAATTGCGAGCGCCTCGCCGATCAAGGCGGCGCGCGCGCCGGTGCAGTCGAAGAAGAAATCGGCGGCGAGGCGGGTGCCGTCGGCGAGCACGAGCGCCGTGATCGCGCCGTCGCTGCCGCTTCGCTCGGCGCCGGCAATATCGCCTTCGATCCGGACCGCGCCGGCCTGCTCGGCGATCGCCCGCAGCAGCCGCGCATAAGCCATGCCATCGAGATGATAGCCATAATCGAGCGTCGACAGGACCGAGCCCGGATCGCGCGCCGGCAACGCGAAGCGGCCGAGCCGGGCGGCGGTCGCGGCGAGCGAATAGTCCTCGAGCGCGCCGGCGCCGCCGGCGCGGCGCATCCGTTGCCAGAGATGGTGGAAGGCGATGCCGTCCAGCGGCGCGCCGAAGGCGGCGAAGGGGCGGAAATAATGGCCGCCCTTGCGTGGCCAGCCGGAAAACTCGGCGCCGAGGCTGAAGGCCGCGTCGGCGTGACGCACCAGCGCCGCCTCGTTCAATCCGAGCGCCTCGTGCGCGCCGCGGATCAGGGGCAGGGTGGCGACGGCGCCGATCGTCTCGAGGTCGGGCTCGGCATGGGCCGGCTCGACGACGCGGACGGTATAGAGCTTTCGGGGCAGCGAGCGGGCGAGGATCGCCGCCGTCATCCAGCCGGCGACCGAGCCGCCGGCGACAAGCAGGTCGCGGATCCGCGCGCCGCTCATGCGCGGCGCCCCGGCCGGTCGATCATCATCTTGCCGCGATCGAGGAAGCTCTGGTGGGTCGGCATCGCCGCGGCCGCCTTGACGACCGCCTCGCGGATCCGGGCCATGCCGCCGCGCAGCTCGGCTTCGTCGAGATTGTCGACGCGCGGATCGTAGCGCTTCGGGATCACCCGCTGGCCGACATAGACGGCGTGCCAGCTCGGTTCGAGGAACATCCCGACCGTATAGTTCACGACATGGCCGCGCTCGCGCCACAGCCGCATCTTGTAGGCGAGGCTGTCCGGGATCGGCATGGTGCGGACATAGTTCCACATCGGCGTGTCGTCGCGCTCGGTCGCGTGATAGTGGAGCGCGACGAAGTCCCGGACCCGCTCATATTCCAGGTTCATGATGCGGTTGAACTCGGCGATTCCGGCGGGATCGAAATCGCGGTCCGGAAACAGCTCGAGCAACGCGGTGATGCCCTGCTGGGTCAAATAGATGCTGGTCGATTCAAGGGGCTCGATGAAGCCGCAGGCGAGGCCGATCGAGACGCAGTTCCCGATCCAGCTCGTCTTCCTGAGCCCGCCGGTGAAGCGCAGGAAGATCGGATCGCTGATCGGCCTGCCGGGCAGGTTGGTGAGGAACTTGGCCGCCGCCTCGTCGTCGCTGATGAATTCGCTCGAATAGACATAGCCGTTGCCGTCGCGGTGCTGGAGCGGGATCCGCCACTGCCAGCCGGCCTCGCGCGCGGTCGCGCGCGTATAAGGCGCCGGCTCGCCGACAAACTCGCTCGAGCAGGCGACGGCGCGGTTGCAGGGGAGATAGTTGGTCCAGTCGCGATAGCCGGCATGGAGCTTCTGCTCGATGATCAGGCCGCGAAAGCCGGAGCAGTCGACAAACAGGTCGGCGGTAATCACCTCGCCGCTCGCCATCGTCACCGAGCGAACGTGGCCGCTCTCGCCGTCCAGGGCGACGTCGACCACCTTGCCCTCGGTCCGCACCACGCCGCGCGCCTCGGCATAGGCGCGCAAATAGGGGCCGTAGAGATTGGTGTCGAAATGATAGGCGTAGCCGTAGCTCGAGTAGATCGAGCCGTCCTGGGCCGGCAGCATGAACTTGCCGTTCTCGGCGGCGATGCAGGGCAGGGAATAGTCGAACAGGCTCGACGGGTCGCCGAGCTGGTGGAGCTTCACCCAATAATGGTGGAAGTCGACGCCGTGGATCGGCGTCCCGAACGCGCCGAACGGGTGGATATATTCGTCGCCGATCCGGGCCCAGTTGGCGAATTTGATGCCCAGCTTGATCGTCGCCTGGGTCTTGCGCATGAAGTCGACCTCGTCGAGGCCGAGCGTGTTGTTGAAGTAGCGGATGTGCGGAACGGTCGCCTCGCCGACGCCGACGATTCCGATCTCGGCCGATTCGACCAGCCGGATGCTGACGGACCGCCCCAATTTGCGCGAAAGGGCCGCGGCGGTCATCCAGCCGGCGCTGCCGCCGCCGACGATCAGGATGCTGCGCACGCGCCTGTCAGACACTCAACTCTCCCCCGGTGCGCATCCTAACCTGCAACGGCAGAACGGCAATTCTGCTGCTGGCCTCGGGCAGCGATGCAGATCTGCAACACATATGCTGCGCAACATTCCGACCGTTTATTGGCTCTTGAATGATAACGCTACCTTGGCTACGCAGGCGTAACAAAGATTGGCGCGGCGTCAACTGTTAGCGCTAACATTGGGGAGCGGATATGGAAGGCACGCAAAAGGGGGAGCTGCGCGCATTCGAGTCGCAGCATTTCGGTCTGGTTCTGCGTTGTGGCGTCTCCGCCCTCGCGCTCAGCATCTTTTCCGTCGCCAGCCCGGCCTGGGCCCAGGGACAGACGCCCGAGGACACCCCAGGCACCGCGACGCTCCAGCCCCAGCAGGACGCACAGGACTCGTCCGCCGCCTCCGATGAGGATGACGACTCGATCGTCGTCACCGGAATCCGCGCCAGCCTGCGGCGTTCCCAGGACATCAAACGCGAATCCGAGGTCGTGGTCGACTCGATCACCGCCGAAGATATCAGCGCGCTGCCCGATCGCTCGGTCACCGAGGCGATCCAGCGCATCCCCGGCGTTGCGATCGACCGTTTCTCGGCCGGCCGCGATCCCGATCACTTCTCGACCGAGGGCAGCGGCGTTGTCGTCCGCGGCCTCACCTATGTCCGCAGCGAGCTCAACGGCCGCGACACCTTTACCGCTAACAATGGCCGCGGCCTGAGCTTCTCCGACGTGCCGTCCGAGCTGCTCGGCGGCGTCGACGTGTTCAAGAGCCCGTCGGCCGACATGGTCGAAGGCGGCATTTCGGGCACCGTCAATCTGCGCACCCGGCTGCCGTTCGACAATCAGGGCTTCGCCATCGCCGGCTCGATCGAGGGGACCTGGGGCGATTTCCGGCGCGAATGGACCCCATCCGGATCGATCCTCGCCAGCGGCCGCTGGGACACGCCTTATGGCGAGTTCGGCGTGCTGGCGAGCTTCGCTTATTCCGAGCTCAAATGGCGCAACGACGCGGTCCAGATCTCGGACTGGGGCCGGCGAACGCTCTTCTCGAACGGCGACGTGATCCAGACTCCGGGCTCGACCCCGCAGGGAACCGTCTATCTGCCGCGCGGCGCGGTGATGCGCAGCCAGGAGACGGACCGCGAGCGCTACGGCTATTCCGGCGCGCTGCAGTGGCGCAGCGCCGACCGCTCCGTGCTGGCGACGCTCCAGTTCCTGCGTTCCGACTCGCGCGAGGCCTGGACTGAGCACACGATCGAGATCGCGACCGACAACGTCTCGTCCAACGGCGATTCCCGCGCGGTGCCCGGAACCCAGCTTTCGTTCGGCGATGACGGCCTGTTCGACAGCGGCTTCATTACCGGTCCGACCGGCTGGCGCGACGACCAGCAGAACACCGCCTCCTGGGGCGGCAATGGCGACGTGCGCACGCCGCGCTTCGGCCTGCAGAGTAACAACCAGCGCCGCGACCGCGACGATCGCTTCGTCACCAGCGACTATGCGGCGAACGTCCGTTGGGACGTCACCGACCGGGTCACCCTCAATTTCGACTATCAGCATGTCGATTCGCGGGTCGACATCCTCGACACGACCTTGTGGACGTCGAGCTTCCAGAATGTGTTCATGGATCTCAACGGCCGGGGCATTCCGGTGGTCGAATTCCGGCCGCCGGAGGTCTGTTCCGGTCCGGCCGCCAACAGCCCGTGCACCGATCTGGGTGGCGGCGCGTCCGACCAGAATCCAGGTTATTTCGGCGTCGGCCATGCCAGCTTCAGCGATCCGTTCAACAGCTTCTACCGCGCGAGCATGGACCATCTCGAGCAGAGCGAGGGCAATGAGGACGCGTTCCGGATCGACGGCGAGATGCGCTTCGACGAGACGCCCTGGCTGCAATCGATCCGGATGGGCGCGCGCTATGCGAGCCGCGACAATGTCGCCCGCTTCTCGCAATATAATTGGGGCGTGCTGAGTGAGATCTGGGGCGGTCGCGGCCCGGTCTGGCTCGACGATCCGATCGACGGCAATCCCAACACCAATGGCGGCACCCCCGCCGGGACCGGCGACATCGAAATCTTCGAGTTCGACAATTTCTTCCGCGGCCGGGCGGGGGATCCGACCTTGGGCGACCCGCGCCTCTTCTATGCGCGCAACACCGCGCGAGACTATGCTGCATATTCCGATTTCAGCCTCAGGGTGGGCGATGAATGGCGGTCAAGGCTCGGTGCCGATGGCTGCCCGCAGAATTGGGTGCCGCTCGCGCAGCGTTGCGGTCTGGCCCCGAATTCGGCCTTCCGGCCGGCCGAGATCAACGAGATCTCGGAAGGCAATACCGCCGTCTATGCGATGGCGCGCTTTGCCAACGAATTCTCCAACGGCTTCCGCCTCAGCGGCAA
>JAYRLF010000426.1:0-3338 GCA_041905385.1 Allosphingosinicella sp. | reverse complement strand
GGAGTCGCCGGCGCTCGACCTGCCGCCGGTCGAGCGCGCCCGCCTCTCGAACGGCATCGCGGTCGCTTATGCGCGCCGCACGAGCGTGCCGGTCACCCGGATCGCGCTCGAGTTCGATGCCGGCGCCGCCTCGGACGCGGTCGGACGGGCCGGGGTGCACGGCCTGATGCTCGACCTTATGAACGAGGGCACGGCGCGGATGAGCTCGGCCGCGCTCGCCGAGGCGCAGGAGCGGCTGGGGGCGAGCATCGGCGCCGGTGCCGGGCGCGACCGCACCGCCGTCTCCCTGACCGCCTTGACCCCCAATCTCGCCGCCTCGCTCGAGCTGCTCGGCGACATCGTCCGAAATCCCGCCTTCGCGCCGGCCGAGGTCGAGCGGCTGCGCGCGCAGCGGCTCGCCGGCATGGCGGCGGCGCGGACCCAGCCGAACGGGGTGGCAGGCGAGGCGATGAACGCCCTCCTGTTCGGCGATCATCCATATGGCCGCTCGCTGATCGGCGATGCCGAGGCCGTGCGCTCGGTCAGCCGCGACGAGATTGTTGAGTTTCATGCGCGCTGGATCCGGCCCGACAATGTCCGCATATTCGCGGTCGGCGACCTGCCGCTTGCCGAGCTGCTGCCCTTGCTGGAGGCCCGGTTCGGGTCGTGGGCGGCGCCCTCGGTCCCCCGCGGGGTCAAGACGTTCGTGGCGCCGCCGCCGGCGCGGGGCGGGCGGATCGTGCTGATCGACCGGCCGCAATCGCCGCAATCCTATATCCTCGCCGGCATGGTGCTGCCGATCGACGGGCGCCAGGACCGGCTCGCGCTCGATGCCGCCAATGAGGTGCTGGCGGGGGGGTTCCTGGCGCGGATCAACATGGACCTGCGCGAGCGGCGCGGCTGGTCCTACGGCGCCCGCGGCGGCCCGGCCCAGGTCGAGCAGCAGGTGCCCTATATGATCTCGGCGCCGGTCCAGGCCGATCGCACCGGCGACTCGATCACCGCCATTCAGGAGCAGTTGCGGGCGTTCCTCGGCGCCGACGGCGTGCGGGCGAACGAACTCGAGCGGGTCGTGCTCGGCAACACCCGCCAGCTTCCCGGCCAGTTCCAGGGATCCAATGCCTTGCTCGGGGCGATGATCTCCAATGCCGCGTTCGGCCGGCCGGACGATTATTGGGAGCGGATTGCAGGGCGCTATCGCGGGCTCAGCGCGGCCCAGCTCGATGCGGCTGCGCGCCGGCTGATCGATCCGGATGCTTTTGTCTGGATCGTGGTCGGCGACGCGGCGCGGGTGCGGCCGCAGCTGGAGCGGCTTGGCCTGCCGGTCGAGGTCAGGCCCTCATCGTGAGCCCTTGATCGGTTCATTCAGCAAAGGGAGTGTGCCCGGGCTGAACCTGCAGGTCCCTCTGCATTCGAAGTCTGGGTCATGCGGACATGCTGGCGGCACAGCGGGGAGGTCCGCCCCATCGCCAGCTCGACCTGAGGATGTCGATTGGGACGGGAGCTAGGTTTCGGGTCTTGCGCTGGGGGCGGTCAGCAAGCTGGCGGCGATGAGCCGCTCCTCGCGCATTCGCGGGTCGAGTTGAGCAGCATCGTCACTGGTCAGCCGCTCGACCATGCGGACGGCCTCCTGGCGGGCCGCGCTGCCGGCGGCCCGGGCCGCGGCCAGCGCACGCCACCCGGCAGCGCGGGCGAAGCGCATTTCGGCCCGGTCCCGGAATAGCGGGCGACCAGCCACTTGCTCGATGATCCTCACCGCGCGCTCGCAGAGGGGCGCGTCCTGGCTGCCTTTCCTTGCCACCGACATCCAGCCGCCGACCCGCTCGAGCTGCATCTCATGATCGTCGAGATAGGCCGGGGCGCTCATCGCAACGTCGATCGCCTCCGCCATGGCAAGACTTTCGGGCAGGCTTGAACCCGGCGAATCGGTGAAAGCGCGCATCGACCGGCACCTTGTGTGGATCATTGCCCTGTCATCGGCAAAGGCGCTGCTGTCGATGATGCCCAGGGTTCGCTCGACCGCCCGGCGGCAAAGGTCCGCATTGCCGGCGAGCGCGAAGGCAAGCTCGGACCAGGCCACGGCCCGATGAAATTGCAGGTGGAAGTCGTGGATCAGTGCCGGCGCTCCGGCAAGCTTCTCCACCCGCTCGACCGCCTTTCGGCATAAGTCCGGGTCATGTAGGAACGCTGCCGCGACGGTTCGCCAGGCGATCGCGCGCAGGAGGTTGACCTCCGCCATCGGGGCGATTCGTGCGTCCGCCACGATCTTCTCGGCCGCCTCGGCCACCGCCAGGCACTCCGTCGGCTTCGCCACGAGGCCGACGATCAGCGCGCTATGCGCGAAAAGCCGCAGCTTCTGCGCCTCCGGGTCGATGAGCAGGGGTGGCGCCGTCCCGATGAATTCCACAACATCGAAGGCGGGGCGGCACATTTCCAGCTGACCGCGTGCGGCATAGGCGTAACGCGCCCAGCCTTCACAGCGCGCTCGCTGGATCAATTCCAGGTGGAGCTGGCCGGGCGCGGCGCATTGCGCCTCGATCTTCTCGACCGTAGCGGCGCAGCGTTCCGGCAGGTCATGCTGGGCACGCGCCAGCGCGCACCGGGCAGTAACCAGAATATAGGCGGCATCTTCGTTCCCTGGAGCGCCCTCTGCGGGCTCGACCAGACGTTCCGCTCTGCTGGCGGCATCCTCGCACAGATCGATATCATCGTGCGCCGACAAGGCGAGGTTCCGCCAGGCCGCCGCGGCGGCATTGCGTGCCCATTCCCATTCGCCGACCTTCTCTCGCTTGACGATCCGGTCGATGCGGCGCGCGAGGCGGAGCACCAGCTTCGGATCGGCCTGATTGGCGAAGCTGAGCCGCGACAATGCGCCGAGAAGCTCTCGTGTCTCTGCCAGGCGCCGCTGCGGGTCGCGGCGCTTCAACAGTCCCTCGAGCTCGGCGGCAGCCAGACCGCATCGGGTTGCGTCGTCGGACCAGGCTACGACCCGCAGCGCAGCCGCCAAGGCCAAGCCTTCGCTCCCGCCTACGCCCTCCGCCAGGCCGGCCAGGTGCAGCATATATTGCCGACTATGCGGTGCGAACCAGTTCAGCAATTCGCGGCAGCGCTCGAACCCCTCGAGCAGGACTGCTGCTTCCAGCCTGTCGTCGCCTTTTGCCGGGTCGAGATGCTCGAGCCAGGACCGGCAGAGCACATCGTCTTCGGTCCGCCGGTCCAGGTCGAATCGCCCCGCCGCATCACCGAGCAGCGCAGCGAGACGCTCGAGGGCTGCCATCCGGCCGCCCGATTGCGCCTTCGCGTCCGCAAGCTTGGCAAAGATGCAATGGGCGAGCAACACTATGGGTCGGCTTCGGAAA
>JAYRLF010000425.1:0-3351 GCA_041905385.1 Allosphingosinicella sp. | reverse complement strand
CCCAGCCCAGCGCTGACGATCACGGTCTGGCCGGCTTCGTCAATTCGGCCGCAAGCATAGCGTTCGCCATATTCCGACATCGTCGAGACTGCCCCGATCAGCGGCAGCCGAATCTGGCCGCAATGGGTGTGGCCGGCCAGCATCAGGCCGATCTCCCGTGGCAGGCTCGGGAACGGATCGGGGCTGTGGCTGAGCAGCACTTTTGCGCCGCCCAGCCGCCGCATCGCCCGCGCCGTTGTCGCCATATCGGCGCGGTCGGTGAAATCATCGTCGAGCCCGCCGATGACCAGCGGCCCGGCGCGGACCGCCTCATTGACGAGCACCCGCACGCCGACCGCTTCGAGTGCCCGGCGCGCCTCGTCGGTGCTGCGCCAATGGTCGTGATTGCCGAGCACCGCGAACATGCCGAGCCTGGGGCGCAGCCGCTCGAGCGGCTCGACCGCTCGGGCAAAGCTGTAGGTCTGGGTCGCCAGCCTCTTGTCGCTGACGAAATCGCCCGCGATCAGCACGACGTCAGGATTGAGCGCTTCGATCTGCCAGACGATCTCGGCCAGCCGCTGCGGCGGCATGTCGGGGCCGGCGATGTGGATGTCCGAGATCAGCAGCGCCCGGATCGGCGGCGCGCCGCGCGGCCAGTCGGCGAGCCGGACCTCGGTCTCGCGCACCACCGGTGGCCGGGTTGCGACCCAATAGCTCCAGCCGACCATGGCCAAGGCGGCGACGGTGAGGAACAGGAAGATGCGGCGGATCGTCCTGCGCTTGCTATAGCGGCGAGCGCCGATCCGTGGCGGAGACGACATGCGAGACTTCTCCCAGCTTCTCGATGCGCTTGTCTACACCCGGTCGCGCACCGCCAAGCTGAAGCTGATCGGCGACTATCTGAAGCGCACGCCCGATCCGGACCGCGGCTATGCGCTCGCCGCATTGACCGGCGAGCTCGACCTGCCGGCGGTCAAGCCGGCGGCGATTCGCGCGATCGCCGAGGAACGGGTCGATCCGGTGCTGCGCTATATGAGCCGCGACTATGTCGGCGACATGGCCGAGACCGTGTCGCTGCTCTGGCCGAAGCCGGACGCGCCGCCGGCCGACTTCGACGACGGCACGCTGCGGCTGTCGGCGGTGGTCGAGCGGCTGGCCCGGCTCGGTCGTGCCGAGGCGCCCGGCGCGCTCGCGTCGATGCTCGACCATCTCGACGCCAGCGGCCGCTTCGCCTTGCTGAAGCTCGCCACCGGCGCGCTCAGGATTGGCATCTCCGCACGGCTCGCCAAGGTCGCGCTGGCCCAGGCCTTCGGCCTCGAGGTCGATGCGGTCGAGGAGGTCTGGCACGGCATCGGCCCGCCCTATCTTGCGATCTTCGACTGGGCCGAAGGCCGGGCCGAGCAGCCGACCGCGCGCGATGTGCCGGTGTTCCGGCCGTTCATGCTCGCCCATCCGCTCGAGGATGGCCGCGTCGACATGGCCGATTTTGCCGCCGAGTGGAAATGGGACGGGATAAGGGTGCAGATCGTCCGCGCCGGCGGCGAGACCCGGCTCTACAGCCGCGCCGGCGACGACATCACCCACAGCTTCCCCGACGTCGCCCGTGCGTTCGATCGGGAGGCCGTGCTCGACGGCGAGCTGCTCGTGCGCGGCGAGTTCCAGGGCGGCCAGGCGGCGAGCTTCAACGCGCTCCAGCAGAGGCTCGGCCGCAAGGCGGTCTCGGCGCGGATGCTCGCCGACTTTCCCGCCTTCGTCCGGCTCTACGATATCCTTCTCGATGGAGCGGAGGATCTGCGCACGCTACCCTGGAGCGCGCGGCGGGCGCGGCTCGAAGCGTTCGCGGCCGGGCTCGATCCGGAGCGGTTCGATGTCTCGCCATTGATCGAAGCGGAGAGCTTCGACGCCCTCGAGGAGATCCGCGCCGGCACCCGCGACGCCTCGATCGAGGGCGTGATGCTGAAGCGGCGCGACAGCCCCTATTCGCCGGGCCGCAAGACCGGCCTGTGGTACAAATGGAAGCGCGACCCGCTCAATGCCGATTGCGTGCTGATGTACGCCGCCCGCGGCAGCGGCAAACGTTCATCCTATTATTCCGATTACACGTTCGGCTGCTGGAACGCGGAGGGCGAGCTGCTCCCGGTCGGCAAGGCCTATTTCGGCTTCACCGACGAGGAGCTGAAATGGCTCGACCGCTTTGTCCGCAACCACACCATCGAACGCTTCGGACCGGTCCGCGAGGTCGAGAAGAAATTGGTGCTCGAGGTGGCGTTCGATTCGATCCATTTGAGCAAGCGCCACAAATCCGGGCTCGCCATGCGCTTTCCGCGCATCTCGCGGATCCGCACCGACAAGCCGGCGGCCGAGGCCGACACGATCGAGACGTTGAGGCGGATGGTGACCTGAGGTCCCTGCTTTCCGGGGAAGGCCAGGATCCGGTTCGGGCACTCGACTGGGCCCCGGCCTGCGCCGGGGAACCGCTAGATCGTCGGCCGCGAACGCGGCGCGAGCGCTTCGCCGATCGAACGGAAGTCGCGGCCGCCGGCCTGCATCGCGTTGCCGCAGGCGCCCAGCAGTCGGGTGCGGTCCGCCCCCTGCGGCGCCGGCGCGTCGAGCGCGGCCTCGGCGTCGAAACCGGGCATGGCGGCGTCGAGCCGGCCGAGGAAATATTGCGCGGCCGTCCGGCCGAGGCCGCGGATCCGCAGATCCTCATCCTCGGCCAGATCGGCCATCAGCCGGTAGCAGCGCTGGTCGAGCGCCGTCGCGGCTGCCGGCGCACTGGCCGGTGACGCTGTCGAAGCGGCCGCAAACAAGGCCGCGAGAAGCACGCTTTCCATGCCGCTCGTGGTAAATGGGAAAGGTGGAGAAGCCCTCGCTCATATTGGTTGACGGGGCGGTAAGCATGAAAAAGGGCGGCATCGCTGCCGCCCTCTTCATGTTCGCAAATCCGGTAAGGCTTACTGGATCGGCGACAGGTTCACCGCCGCGGTCTTGCCGCGCCGGTCGACCTCGAGCTCGAACTCGATCCGGTCGCCCTCGTTCAGCGAGATCATCCCAGCCCGTTCGACCGCGGAGATGTGCACGAACGCATCGGGCTGGCCGTCGTCGCGGGTGATGAAGCCGAAACCCTTGGTCGCGTTGAAGAACTTGACCGTTCCGGTCGCCTTCTCACCGGTCAGCTGGCGCTGCGGGCCACGTTCGCGCGGACCCTTGTCCTCGACCGGCAGCGGATCGCCCTCGATCTTGAGATCGGTCGCCGAGACGCGGCCGCCACGATCGACCAGGGTGAATTCGAGCGGCTGGCCCTCGGCCAGGCCCTGCAGACCCGCCTGCTCGACCGCGGAGATGTGGACGAACACGTCCTCGCCGCCGTCG
>JAYRLF010000424.1:1037-3352 GCA_041905385.1 Allosphingosinicella sp. | reverse complement strand
CGCACCCATCCGATCCACGCGCTTCGTTACGAATGAGGAGAGTGACATGCTTCTGACCGGGATGTTCGCGATACTGGCTCAGGCTGTTGCCGGATCGGGCGGCGAGACGTTCGACGCGGTCGCGCTCGACAGCGGCGGCGAAGTCGTGATCCGACGCGGCGATCGGCCGGGTTATCGGGTGACGGAAGAGGATGCCGGCCGGTCCGAGGTGACCGTCGCCGACGGACGGCTGACGATCCGCCGCTGCGTCCGGCGCTGTCCGCATCGCTACAGATTTCGCGTCGAGGTGACGGTGCCGGCGCTGTCGGCGCTGTCGGTGTCGAATGGAGGCTCGATCGCGGTGCAGGACGATGTGCCGGTGCGCGGGTCCCTTGTCGCTCGGGTGGAGCAGGGCGGCGGGATCGACCTGCGTGCGCTTTGCGCCGGCACGCTGACCGCCTCGGTGTTCAGCGGCGGGCGCATTTTCGCGCGGGTCGAGGACAGGCTCGACGCGTCGGTCGAGGAGGGCGGCCAGATCCTCTATTGGGGCCGGCCGCGCCTGCGCCATTCGATCCGCAAGGGCGGCGTGGTCGCCCCGGGCGAGCCGGGCCAGCTCAACGCTCCGCTCGCCGATCTCAATCCGCGCATGCCGCCGGTGCCGCCTGTCCCGCCGATCCCGCCGCGGGTCCATTGAGAAAAGGCCCCGGCGCGTGAAGCGCCGGGGCCGAATATGCCGCCTCCGGAGGGGCGATAGGGGGCGGCACGGGCAGGGTCAGGCCAGCCGGCCGCACATCTGGATCGGCTGGGCCATGTTGAAATAATTGGGCGAGGTCGAGATCACCGCCTGGTGGATCTCCTCATATTGCTCGCGCGTGCCGTCGCCCTCGAGATGGACGATATAGTTGATCCGGCGATAGCCCGGCGGCACCTTCTCATCGAGGCCGAGGAAGCCGCGCAGGTCGAGCTCGCCCTCGGTCTCGATTCGGCAATCGTCCAGGGTGATGCCGCGCACGGCGGCCTGGCAGACATAGCCGACCATCATGCAGGCGTTGATCGCGCTCATCAGCAGTTCCTGCGGGTTGGGCGCGGTATTGGCGCCGAGCAGCTCGGTCGGCTCGTCGGCGATGATGGTGAAGCTGCGCGGAATGACCTCGCCGTCGAGCGTGTAGGATTCGACGGTCGATTCCGAGCGGGTCTGGCCCTTCCACTGGGTGGTGACTCGGAAGCCGGCCTTGCCGGCGGCCGGGTCGGCCGTGATCTTGGCGATCGACTCGTCGAGTCCCTCGAGGTCGATGCCGTTGACCGGCGGTCGGGTGGTGATGTCGAGCATTGTTGGTCTCCTTCTTCTTGGGCTGCGTGGTGAAAGGGTTCAGGCGAAGGCCGGTGCGACGGCGGCAATACGGTCGCGCGCGGCCGGGGACATGGCCGCCAGGCTGGCCACGAATTTGGGATGGACCATGCCGGAGCCGATATAAGTCCAGCGCAGCGCCTGGTGCTGCTGGTCGACGAGACGCGCGCGCTCGTCAGGCGTCAGGGTGCGGCCGGTCGCGGCCTCGAATGCGTCCAGGTTGAACCGGGTCTGCTGCTTGAGGCCGCCGTCGAGGAACATGCCGATCTCGAGGAAGCCGTCGAGCGCGGCCTGGATGCCGGCCTCGTCCCGCCCTTCGGCGAGCGCCTCGACCATCAACGTGTCGAGCTTGGCGTGCTGCGCCTCCTCGATCCAGTGATGTTTGAGCAGGCTCTTGAACAGGGGATCGAGCGCGGCGTCGTCCCTGACGCTGTCGAGATAATGGGTCTGGGTCACCCACTCGATCATCAGGATGACCAGTGCGACCGAAAGCGGGTCGTGGCGCAGGATCTCGGCGGCGATGGCCTCGGGCGGGCCGATCATCGCGCAGGGCGTGCCGAAACTCGAGCTGAACAAGGCCTCGAATTGCCTGAACAGATGGATGTGCTTGGCTTCCTCGCCGGCGAAGTTGAGCAGGGCGCGTACCCTGTGGTCGTCGCCGTTCAGCTGCGGCCGCGCATGGTCGAGGATGAAGGGCAGGATGAATTCCTCGACCAGGCCGAACAGCGCGAGATATTCGTGGCCGCGGATCTGGTTGAGGACACGGCGCTCGTCGGCGTCGAGGAAGTCGATGTTCGCGGTGCGTGCGAGCGCATCGGGCATGAAAGGCTTCGAATAATCGAGCGCCGAACCGGCCGGCAGCACGTCTTCGATTTCCCATGCGCCGCGCGCGGAGGCGGCGAGCACGTCCTTGAAGTTGAAATTGTGGTGCATCGGGGGTCTCCGTAGGAGTCTTGTGGGGGTGAGGTCGCCGCCGTCAGGCGACGAC
>JAYRLF010000424.1:0-1027 GCA_041905385.1 Allosphingosinicella sp. | reverse complement strand
GCGAGCGTGGCGAGCACGCCGCTCATCATCGCCGAGCTGCTGCCGAGCGCTGCCGCGGCAACCAGCACCAGCCGCAGGCGACCCTTTTTCTTTTTGCTGTCCGTCATCTTACGTCTCCTGATTGCCGCGGACGCCGCGGCGACCCGGCCTCTCTGGAGGAGACGCTTGTCAGCTTGATGCCGCGGGCTGAGGAAAAGTGTGTCAATTGTTACAGCCCGAACGGCTTCGTCGCGGCGGATGTGGTTTTGGTCGCTCCGATCTTTGCCCGGGGCGGCGGCGGTTCGAACACGCCGCGCGTGAACAAGGTGAGCACCGGAGATCTGCACGAGATGCTCGCGGCGGCGGTTCCGTCGTCGCGAGATGGAATCGTCGTGATCGACGAGGCCGGTGCCGTCCTCGAGTTCAATGCGGCGGCGGAGACGATCTTCGGCTATGACCGCGACGACGTGCTCGGCCGTCGGATTGCCGACCTGATCGTCCCCGCGCATCTTCGCAGCGCGCACGAGCAGGGGCTCGCCGCTTATGTCGCGGGCGGCCCCGCCCGGGTGATCGGACGCCGCGTCGAGATCGAGGCGATGCGCGCCGACGGCAGCCTGTTTCCGATCGAGCTGACCATCGCCGAGGCCGATCTGTGCGGCCGCCGCGCCTTCGCCGCGACCCTGAGCGACCTCACCGCCCACGTGCAGCATCAGGAGCTCGAGCTGGCGCGGCAGCGGCTCGAGCTGGCGGTGGCCGGCGCCAAGCTCGGCGTGTGGTCGTTCGATCCGCGCACCGGCGTGCTCGCTCTGTCCCAGCGCTCGCGCGCGATCTACGACATACCGCTCGATGCGACGATCTCGGAGGAGCTGCTGCGCTCGCGCATCCACCCCGAGGACTGGGAGCGCGTCTCGGCACCCTATTTCGACGGCTTTCCCGAAGCGCCGGTCGAGAATGAATATCGCGTCATCCAGCGCAATGGCGAGCAGCGCTGGATCTATGCGCTCGGCGCCGCCGCGCTCGACGAGCAGGGCGTGCCCTATGAGATCAA
>JAYRLF010000423.1:0-3356 GCA_041905385.1 Allosphingosinicella sp. | reverse complement strand
CAGTGAAGGTCACGACCTCCGCGCCATATTCGGTCTGGAGCCACTTCAGGATGATCGAGGTGTCGAGGCCGCCCGAATAAGCGAGAACGACCTTCTTCGGCCCTTCGGCCGAGCTCAGGACAGGCTTGTCAGTCATGCAAATTCCTCTTTGGCGCGGCCCATCAGGCCGGCGAACTTCTGCAGGAGCGCGGGGAGGGGATGGCCGTCGCGGACGGCCAGGAACATGGTGTCGTCGCCCGAGACGGTGCCGGCGATCTCGGGCAGCTCGGCATGGTCGATCGCCGAGGCGACGAGATGGGCGGAGCCGGGCGGCGTCTTGATCACGATCATCTGGCCGGCCGCCTCGATCGACAGCGCCCATTCGCTGAGGATCCGCTGCAGCCGCGAGGCATTCCAGTCGGCGCCGGCGATCTGGTCGGGAAGCGCATAGGAAAGCTGGCCGCCGCGCTTCACCTTGACCGCGCCCAATTGATCGAGGTCGCGCGAGACGGTCGCCTGGGTGGCGGCGAAGCCGCGCGCCTTCAATCGCTCGGTTGCCTCCTCCTGGCTGGCGACGCCGCCCTCGCGGATCAGGTCGGCGAGCGTGCGCAATCGTCGGGCGCGGGTGTCGGTCACCGCACGCCAGCCAGCCAGGCCAGCGCGCCGCGCGCAGTGTGCATGCGGTTCTCGGCCTGGCGCCAGACGGCGCTCTTCGGGCTCTCCATCACTGCGTGGGTGACCTCTTCGCCGCGGCGGGCGGGGAGGCAGTGGAGGAACCAGGCGTCGTCGGTCCTGGCCATCAGCGCCTCGTCGACCTGATAGTCGGCGAAGGCCTGGCGCCGCGCCTCGGCTTCGTCGTCCTGTCCCATCGACACCCAGACGTCGGTATAGACGAATTGCGCGCCGGCGACCGCCTCGTCCGGATCGGTCACCTGTCGCACGCCGTCCGGCGCGTCGGCCAGTCGATAGCCTTCCGGGCTGGCCAGGGTCAGCTCGGCGTCGAGCGCCACGCAGGCCAGCGCAAGCGAGCGGGCGACATTGTTGTCGGCGTCGCCGACATAGGCGATCCGGGCGCCTTCGACCCGCCCGAGCAATTGTTTCATGGTTAAAATATCCGCCAGAGCCTGGAGCGGATGTTCCTTGTCCGACAACAGGTTGAGTACAGGCGCTTGCACCGAATCTGCCATTCGGGTGAGGTCGCGATGGTCCATCACGCGGGCGGCGGTGATCGCATGGTAGCAGGCGAGGGTACGGGCGACGTCCTCGGCGGTTTCGCGCGTGTTGAGGCCGACCTCCTCCTTCTGGATGTAGACCGGATGGCCGCCGAGCTGGACCACCGCCATCTCGGTCGAGTTGCGGGTCCGGGCCGACGGCTTCTGGAACACCAGGGCGACGCCCTTGCCGGCGAGCGGCCGGCCGAGATCGGTCCGCTCAGACAGGTCGAGCAGCGCGTTCAGCGTCGCCGCGTCGAGCCCGGCGATGGTGAGCAGGTCGCTCACCAGATCGGCTCCTTCTTCACCATCGTCCCGATTCCCTTGTCGGTGAACAATTCGATCAGCAGCACGTGCGGCACGCGGCCGTCGATGATGTGGGCGCTGCCGACTCCGCCCTCGACCGCGTCGGCGCAGGCGCGCAGCTTGGGGATCATCCCCGCGCTCACGCTCTCGGACTCGATTCGCTCGCGCAGCTCGTCGGCGGTGAGCCGCGGCACCAGGCTGGTCTCGTCCTTGACGTCCTCGAGCAGGCCGGGCGCGGCGGTGAGGTAGACGATCTTCTCCGCCCCCATCGCGACCGCGATCGCCCGCGCCGCCTCGTCGGCGTTGATATTATAGGGCTGGCCGCTCGCATCGGCGCCGATCGTCGAGACGACCGGGGCGAGGCCTTCGTCGAGCAGGCGGTGGAGGACGGAGGCGCGGACATGGCCGACATCGCCGACATAGCCGAGGCTCGGGTCGCGCGGCACGGCGGTCAGCAGCCCGCCATCCTCGCCCGAGACCCCGACCGCGACGGGCTCGTCGAGCGCCTCGCGATTGATCGTGCCGACCAGGTCGCGATTGACCTTGCCGACCAGCACCATCCGGACGATGTCGAGCGTCTCTTCGTCGGTGACCCTGAGACCGTCCTTGAACTCGGGCTGCTTGCCCATTCTTTTCATGAGCTGGTCGACCTGCGGACCGCCGCCATGGACGAGGACGCAGCGCACGCCGACGCTGCGAAGCAGCAGCACGTCCTGGGCAAGCGCGCGGTCGAGCTCCTTGTCGATCGCGGCGCCGCCGAGCTTCACGACGACCGACTTGCCGGCGAAGCGGCGGATATAGGGCAGCGCCTCGACGAGGATCTGCGCGGTGAGAGCCGGATCGGTCATGACGTCTTCGAATTTTCCTTGATGTAGCCGGGGCCGAGATCGATCCCGATCACCCGGGCCATGCCGCGGCCGCCGGTGCCGAGATTGACCTCGATCTGGAAGCGCTCGTTCTTCATATGCTCGCGCACCTTTTCCTCATCGTGCTTGAGGTTGGTGCCGGCTCGCGCGACGGTGATGCCGCCATAAGCGACGGCGCTTTTCTCGGGTTCGAATGCGACGCCGGAGGAGCCGGCGGCGGCAAGCAGCCGTCCCCAATAGGGGTCGGCGCCGTACCAGGAGCATTTGACGAGATTGTTCTCGGCAATGTTCTTGGCCGCGATCCGCGCCTCGGCGTCGTTGGCGGCGCCGGTCACGGTCAGCATCGCCATCTTGGTCATGCCTTCCGCGTCCTGCGCCATCTGGAAGGTCAGGTCCTCGCACACCTTGTGCGCCGCGTCGGCGAAGGCCTTGGCGTCGGTGCGGCCGGCGCGGCCATTGGCGAGCAGCATCAGCGTGTCGTTGGTCGAGGTGGCGCCGTCGACGTTGAGCGTGTTGAAGGTCGCGTCGGCGACGTCGCGCAATATCTGTTGAAGCTTCTCGCGCGGCAGATCGGCGTCGGTGGTAAGGAAGGCGAGCATGGTCGCCATGTTGGGCGCGATCATGCCGCAGCCCTTGGCGATGCCGCCGAGGGTGAAGCCGTCGCCGGTGACGACCGCGCTCTTGGGATGGGTGTCGGTGGTGAGGATGCCGCGTGCCGCCTCCTCATTGCCTTCGACCGAGAGCTTGCCGGCGAGCCGCGGCGTCGCCTTCAGGATCAGGTCCATCGGCAGCGGCGTGCCGATGATCCCGGTCGAGCAGACCAGCACGTCTTCGGCGGCGATGCCGAGCGCGTCGCCGGCGGCCCGGGTCATCGCTTCGGCATCGGCAAGGCCGGCAGCGCCGGTGCCGGCATTGGCATTGCCTGAATTGACGATGATCGCAGCCGCCTTGCCCCCGCTTTCCTCGAGCCGGCGGCGCGACAGCACGACCGGCG
>JAYRLF010000422.1:0-3366 GCA_041905385.1 Allosphingosinicella sp. | reverse complement strand
GGCCCTTTCCCTCTGAAACCAGGCCGGAGGCGCTTAGGCGCTGCCGCCGGTCATCGACGTCGAGACGTTATTGAAGGTCGTGCTGAGGCTGCTTCCCAGGCCCTGCATCGCGGCGATGGCGGCGACGGCGATGAGCGCGGCGATCAGCCCGTATTCGATGGCGGTTGCGCCCTTCTTGTCGCGGGCGAGCTTGCGAATGAAATTCATTGTTCCGGTCCTCCCTTGAACCCCGCCAAGGCGGCAAGGCATCCACATCTTCCACCGGCGCCCGCTCGTTACGGGTCAGTAATGGGAGCATGCGCCCCAGGAGGTTTTGAAAGTCTTAATGCGAATCGCTTCTTCGCGGCACGAGGGGCAGAGTGCGCTCTGCTTGCAACCGGGCTGAACCAGTTGCGTCTCTGGCTTCGCAGGCGAATGGGTTATTTTCTCGCAGAGACGCAGAGATCGCAGAGATTCAGAGCGCCATGGCAAGGCGGCGCCCAATGAATCATGGAAAGCGGGCGCTTCGCGCCGGAATCGCAAACCTCTCTGCGTCTCTGCGATCCCTGCGTCTCTGCGAGAATTAAGTCGGGAGCCGGCGCTGCTCCGTCACCGCAGAGAAGCCGTTCCACCAGCCTTCGCCTTGGCCATGGCCGGTCCCCTCCCCGTTCCGGGGAGGATCTTATTGCGTGAGGTGCGCTGCGATCAGGCGGTCGGCGGCGTTGGTGAAGGCGCTGCTGGGGCCTTGGGAGCCGAACACCTGATGGGCGGAGCACGCGCCTTCGAGCAGGAGGACGAGGCCGTCGGCGAGCTGCTCGGGCTCCCTGGCGGGGAGCGCGCGGGCCAAGGTGACGAGGCGTTCGCGCATCTCGATCTTGCAGGTCTCGGCGACCTTGCGGCCGGGATGGCCGGCCTCGGGGAACTCGACCGCGGTGTTGGTCATCGGGCAGCCACGGAAGCCGGGCTCGGCCAGCTTGTCGGCATAATGGCCGATATAGGCCTTGAGCCGCGCCAGCGGATCGTCGCCGGCGGCTTCGATCCGGGCCTCGAGCTGGGCTTCCGCCTCGTCGGCATAGCTTTCGAGGCAGGCGGCGACGAGCTCGTCCTTCGACTCGAAGCTGCGATAGAGGCTCGGCTTGGTGACGCCGGCCTGACAGACGATCTCGTCGACGCCGACGGCGCGGATGCCGCGCTCGTAGAACAGGTTGCGCGCGGTCTCGAAAATCCGAGTCGCGGCATTGCGGCGGGGCTCGCCGCAGTCGGGCGCGCACATGTCCTTCCAGTGCTTCTTGTACATGGCCGAAAAATTTTCCCTCATCCAAGCGTCTGATCTTGCGCCGTTTTCCGCCGAAACCCGCTGCGGCCGCACGGCAAGCTAAACCAGACCCCCTTGACGAAATGTTACAGAACGGTACGTAACACCGCTACACGTACCAGTCAGTAACATTTTTGACCTGACTGTGACGTGAATGATTTCCGGGAGAAAATCAATGGCATACCTCGCAGCCGATGGGTGGACGCCGGCCTTCCCCGCCCCGTCCGCGACTCGAATCGACCCGAAGCCCGACCCCCGCGCGCCATTCGGAGATCGCGCACGCCGGCCTCGTTCCTCGTTGTCGCATCGCTTGCGCGAAAAACCGGAAGCCACTTTTTCGCGCGATGCTCTTGGCCGATTCGCGCAGATCGAACGCAATGTGATCGCGCTGGCGGCGCATGATCCGGTGGCGAGCATCGAGCCGCCGGGCCGGCTCGCGGGGCTGCTGCGGCACTGGCTCGGGCTCGAGCCGCCCAACCAGCTGGCCGACCCGCGGCTGGAGACGTTGCGCCGGTTCACGATCCTGCTGCGGGCGGCGCCCGACCGGATCCGCATGCCCGAAGTGCGGCGCTTCCTCGCCGCCGGCTTCACCACATCCCAGGCGCGCGCCCTGATCGGGCTCGCACCGAAGCTCGCCTGAGCAACGCATTCAGAAAGCTCCCCCGATGTACCATAGCTTCCCGGACGAACAGAAAGCGGACCCGCTGGCGCAAGCGCCGGCGGACGTCCCATCCCAACCGATCGAAAACGAGAGTCCGACGCAACCAAGCCCGAGGCGCGGCCGCTTCTATGGCGCCCTGGCGCTGGCCCTGGTCGCCGCGGCCGGCGCCTATCAATTTGCCGGCGGCGACGAGGCCAAGGCCGACGCGCCCCCCCCGCCGACGGTGACGGTCGCCCAGCCTTTGGTGCGGCCGGTGACCGAATATGACGATTATACCGGCCGGTTCGAGGCGAGCCAGGCGGTCGAGGTGCGGCCGCGCGTCTCGGGCCAGCTGGTCGGCATCCACTTCCGCGACGGCGACATCGTCGGCCGCGGCCAATTGCTGTTCACGATCGATCCGCGGCCGTTCCAGGCGGCGCTGGCCGAGGCTCAGGCGCGGCTCGCCGCCGCCCAGTCGGCCGTGGCGCTGGCCAATAATGACTATGCCCGCGCCAACCGGCTGATCGACGACGAGGCGGTGTCGCGCGAGGAGGTCGACCGGCTGCGGGCGGCGGTGCGGACGCGGACCGCCGAGGTCGCCGCCGCGCAGGCGGTGGTGCGCCAGCGGGCGCTCGACCTCGAATTCACCCGGGTGCGGGCGCCGATCGCCGGACGGGTGTCCGACCGGCGGATCGACATCGGCAACCTGGTCGCGGCGAACGAATCGATGCTGACCAGCCTGGTCTCGCTGGATCCCATCCACTTCACCTTCGACGGCTCCGAGGCGCTGGCGCTGAAGGCGCAACGCGAGCGGCGCGCCGGCCGCGAGGCCGGGACCGAGGCCGAGATCAGGCTGCAGGACGAGGCCGACTATAGCTGGCGCGGGCGGATCGATTTCACCGACAATGCGATCGACACCGGATCGGGCACGCTGCGCGGCCGGGTGGTGGTGGCCAATCCCGAGCATTTCCTGACGCCCGGCATGTTCGGCCACATGCGGCTGGCGGCCGGCGCGGCGCGCCCGGCTTTGCTGGTGCCGGATGCGGCGGTGCAGACCGACCAGGCGCGGCGGATCGTGCTGGTGGTCGGCCGCGACGGCACGGTCGCGGCGCGGCCGGTGCAGATCGGCGCGCGGGTCGGCTCGCTGCGGGCGATCCGGTCCGGACTGACGCCGGGCGATCGGGTGGTGATCGAGGGCGTGCAGTTCGCGCAGCCCGGGTCGCGGGTCGGGGTGCGGGCTGGTCGGATCGCCTTGCCGAGCGCGCCGCCGGCGACGGCGCAAGTGGCGGCGCCGCCGGCGTCGCAGGCGGTGATTTCGAGATAAGCAACCTCCCCTCCCTGCACGCAGGGAGGGGATTGAGGGGTGGGTTTGTGCGCGCCGGCAGTGCGTTTCCGGACGCGTACCCACCCCCTAGCCCCCTCCCTGCGTGCA
>JAYRLF010000421.1:0-3378 GCA_041905385.1 Allosphingosinicella sp. | reverse complement strand
TGGCATTCATTGCCGCGCTCGGAGGATCGGAGCGCCGTCCTGCGCGTGGGTGACTTCGATTGGAAAGACCTCCGCCATGGCCTGAGCGAAGCGTTCCGGATCATTGGAGCGGAACACGCCGGTGACGCGGTGCTCGCCGACGGCGATGTCGCCGATCGCGATCGGGCGCCTCGTGTAGCGGTTGATCTCGGCGACGGCACTGGAGAGGGAGACGTCGTTGAAGACGAGTTCGCCCCCGCGCCAACTGGCGACCTGGGCGACGTCGGCGCTGGCGATGCGGGTGGTCGCGGCCGGGCCGAGCTGGAGCACTTCGCCGGCCCGCATCATCAGCTGGCGCGGCGGCGCGGCGGCGCTCTGGGCCGGCGCCTGACTGCGGACACGGACGGAGCCTTCGAGCAAAGCGACCCGTACGACATTGCCGTAGAGACGTACATTGAAGCTGGTGCCGACAGCGGTGATGGTCTGCCCCGCTGCGTGGACCTGGAATGGGAGCGGCCGGCCGTGGGCGACCTCGAACAAGGCCTGGCCGCGGAGCAAATGGACACCGCGCTCGCGGCTCGAATAGGCGACGCGGATGCGGCTGTCGGTGTCGAGCGTCGCTACCGATCCGTCGGGCAGGGTGATGGCAAGCCGTTCGCCGATTGCGGTCGAATAGGTTGCGGCGCGGGGATCCGCCGCGCGTTGGGCGACGGCGGAATTGCCGACTGGCTCGTCAAGAATATCGAGAAAGTCGGGCTTGCCGGTAAGAAGCCACAAAGCAGCAATCGAGGCCGCCAGGCCCGCCGCCATGCTGCTCCAGGTCCAATAATTTCTGGGCGACTCGGCGCGGGCGGCGAGCGCCGCCTCGCGCATCGCCATCAATTCGGGTTCGGCGGCGTGGCGGGCCGGGGCGTCCAGGGCCCAGATCGCCGCTTCATAAGCGTCGACATGATCGGGATGCGCGGCGAGCCACGCCTCGAACGCCTGCTGCTCGCCGTCGGACAGCAAGCCGGCCTCCTGGCGCAGCACCCAATCGGCCGCAGCCTCCGCGGCGGGATCGGGCTGGCCGGGGCGGCGGATCGGAATGAGAGTCATGTGCACCGCCTCCTGCGGTCGGCGAGACAGGCGGTGGCGTGGGTGATCTGCTGCTCGACCAGGCGCTTGGAGATGCCGAGCCGGGCCGCGATCTCGGCGCGGGGCATGTTCTCGAGCCGGGCGAGGATGAAGATATGGCGCATGCGTTCGGGCAGTTCGTTCAAAGCGGCGGTGATCAAGGCAAGCTCCTGGCGGCTCTCGAGCTGACGGTCGGGGCCGAATTCGGCGCCGCGCTGGAAGGACGGGACCAGCTCGGGCGCCGGCTCGACGGCGCGGACCTTGCGGCGGCGGAAATATTCGGTGGCGATGTTCTGGGCGGTGCCGAACAGATAGCCGTCCACGCGGTCGACCCGTGCCAGCACTTCGGGCTGGGAGAGCCGGACGAACACTTCCTGGGCGAGATCCTGGGCATCGCCGGGATCGATGCCTCGCCGGCCGAAATAGCGGACCAGCACAGCCTGATAGCGGCGCGCGAGATCGTCGACGGACGGGGCGTCCGCCGCGGAAATTTCAGGGGCTCCTTCACCACCCATAAGCTCGCGCGAAGGCGATCCTCCCCGGGACATGATCCTAGGACGGTCGGGCCGGGAGAGTCCGCAGAAAAAGTCGTGAGGCGCCGGTCAGGGGGTTGGATCGGCAGGCCAATGAGACGTGATATTTGGATGACGGTGCAGCAGCCCACTCCGACTGCCTATCTAAAGATAACCCGTATTTTCACGGTACACGGCAGCCTGGCAGTCGATTGAAGGTAACCGCTTACTTCCGGCGAGCTTATCCGCGATTTCCCTCAAGAAGAGGCACAGATACCGTGACTGCTCGTCGAGTTCGAATTTTGCGATTCTAACAGATAAATAACGACCTTTTCTACCGTAATCGCCTCAGATTGGCCCGGACTCGGGTTTGGAACATCATGGAAACGACCTGGTGCTCCGGGAGACAGTGGTGGGCAATTGCGTTCGCCTCGGCCCAATGCGACCCTCGTGGTGGCCGTCTTCCGACGGCGCCAGGTCCAGTCCCGCAGGCGCCCTGCTGGGCGAGCTGATCCGGACCAGCGCACCCGCCTTGCGCGCCCATCACGAGCGTGTCAGCGCCATGAGCTGGGCGCTCGCCGACCTGATCGGCGTCGACGAACAGCGGGCGCTGCTGATCGGCGTCGCCGGCTGGCTCCACGATATCGGCATGGTACTGGTGCCCGCGGATGACGCGGGCGCGCACGCGCCGGACGGCCGCGACGCGATCCGCAAGCATTGCGCCTGGGGTCACGAGATCCTGGCCATGACCGGCGATCCTGAGCTCGGCGTCGCCGCGGTGGCGGCGTTGCAGCATCACGAGCGCTGGGATGGAAGCGGATATCCGAACCGGCTTCAGGGCGAGGAGATTGCCGTCGAGGCCAGGATCGTCGCGATCTGCTCCGCTTATGACGCCCTGCGCCGGGCGACGCGGCAAGGTCCTCGCCTCGGCCATGCCGAGGCCGTCGCCCTGCTGCTTCGCCGCAGTCCGAGAACCGGCCAACGCGCCTTCGATCCCGAATTGTGCGCTTTGCTCGCCGCCAACCGGGCGCGGTTCGCGCCGATCGCCGCCAATATCCAGACCGCGCTGAATCCGATCCGGTCGGCGCTGGCGGAACGGGGCCTGAGCGGCGCCGACCCCTCATCGGAACGCGCCGCGCACTGACCGGGCCTCAGGGCCGGACCTGGCCGGTCCCGCGCACCACATATTTGAACGTCGTCAGCTGCTCCGGTCCGACCGGCCCGCGCGCGTGCAGGCGGCCGGTGGCGATGCCGATCTCGGCGCCGAAACCGAACTCGCCGCCGTCGGCGAACTGGGTCGAGGCGTTGACCATGACGATGCCGCTGTCGACGGCGTCGAGGAAGCGCGCCACCGCATTCGGATCCTCGGCGACGATCGCGTCGGTATGACCGGTGCCGAAGCGCGCGACATGGTCGATCGCCGCTTCGACACCGTCGACCAGCCGCACCGCGAGAATGGGGGCCAGATATTCGGTCGCCCAATCGCTTTCGTCGGCCGCCTTCATCGGCACGATCGCGCGCGCGCCTTCATCGCCGCGCAATTCGCAATCCGGCATCGCGGCGGCGAGCCGCGGCAGCAGCGCGTCCGCAAGTCCGCGATCGACCAGCAGCGTCTCGGTGGCGCCGCAGACCGACACCCGCCGCATCTTGGCGTTGGCGACGATCGCGACCGCCATGTCGAGCTCGGCCGAGGCATGGACATAGGTATGGCACAGCCCCTCGAGATGGCCGAGCACCGGCACCCGCGCCTCGCGCGTCACCCGCTCGACCAGGT
>JAYRLF010000420.1:0-3383 GCA_041905385.1 Allosphingosinicella sp. | reverse complement strand
TCCGGCGCGGCAGGGGATCATGGGCCATTCGATGGGCGGCCACGGCGCGCTCACCCTCGCGCTCCGCAACCCAGGCCGATTCCGCAGCGTCTCGGCCTTCGCGCCGATTGTCGCCCCGGCCCGGGTGCCGTGGGGCGAAAAGGCGCTCGGCGGTTATCTCGGCGGCGACCGGGCGAACTGGCGGCGCCACGACGCCGTCGCGCTGATCGAGGACGGCGCACGGGTCGAGGCGCTGCTGGTCGACCAGGGCGAGGCCGACAATTTCCTCGCCGAGCAACTCAGGCCCGAGCTGCTCGAGGCCGCCTGCGCCGCAGCCGGCATTCCGCTCGAGCTGCGGCTCCAGCCCGGCTACGACCACAGCTATTATTTCATCTCGACCTTCATGGCCGAGCATTTGCGCTGGCATTCGAAGCGGCTGGGCTAGGAGCTCCGTCTGAATCGAATTGGCTCCAATTTGCGGGGCAACTCTGCACCGGCCGCGGCCGGCTTTGCGCACCGTCGATGATCCAGCAATCCTCGAAGATCGAGCAGTAGCAGGAGCGGACGCGGAGCTTCCATCGCTCGTCGTTGAACCGATTCCAGACCGCTTCATTGTTCGGCGAGCGGGCGATCCGCAGGATTGTCGCCCGCTCCCCGGGCCGAACCGCAATGTCGCTGCCCGGCGCGACCGCATAGGTCTGGCCAGCACCCGGCACGAGACCGCAGCAGCGTGCCAGCAGGTCCCGCGCGTTGCGCACCGGCTGTCCTTCATAACGTATTTCGAGCGGACCGAGTAAAGCCGGGCCGACGCCATTGTTGGCGAGATCGAGCGTGATCTCGGGCGCACCCGTCTGCACATCCGCATTGCTGGTGCCGTAGGAGATGAACGGCAGGGCGCCGCCCTGCTGCATCTTCTGGGTCGCGTCGGCCTGGACGAAGGTCGCATAAGCCAGGACCAGGCTGAGCAGCAGAGTCGGCGCGCCGATCAGGACATGGGCGACCGCCATGAACGGCAGATATTTGAGGGCGCGCTCGAGCGACGGGTTCGACGCGGCCGGCTTCGCTTCGTTTGCCTGCTCGAGCCGCGCCAGCCGCGCCTCGACCGAGGAATCGTCGGTCATCTTTGCCCTCTCTGCTGTGCCTCGCCATGCCCGCAAACCTGGACGATCGCAAACCTCGGTCGAGCCGGAACCCGGCCTTCGTCGAATGAAGGCGACTGCGGGCCGCCACTGCCTCTAGGCTAGGCCCATGCGACTCAACCGACGCGAATTCATAGAAGCCGCCGCCGCGATCGGCGCCACCCTCGCCTTGGGCGGACCGGCCCGCGCGTCCCGCGCGAATTGGCGCGAGCGGCGAGACCTCTACCCGGAAGGGGTCGCTTCCGGCGATCCGACCGCCGACGGCATGATCCTGTGGACTCGCCGGCCTTTCGAGGGGCGCGAGGAAGCGCGCCTGACGGTCGAGGTCGCGCTCGATCCCGAATTCCGCAGGATCGTCGCGACCGCGCCCGCAATCGTCTCCGCCGCCTCGGACTGGACCTGCCGGGTGCTGGTCGGCCGCCTGCGCCCGGCGACGGTCCATTGGTACCGCTTCACCGACGCCGACGGCAATGGCAGCCGGATCGGACGAACGATCACCGCGCCGGCGGACGACGACCCGCGGCCCGTCAAATTCGCCTTCGTCAGCTGCCAGAACGTCAATGAAGGCGCCCAGAATGCCTGGCGCCGGATGATCTGGGAGGACGAGCGCGCGCCTCGCGGCGAGCAGCTCGGCTTCGTCCTTCATCTCGGCGACTTCATCTACGAGGTCGTCCAATATCCCGAGGACATCCAGACCCGCTACGACCGGCGCATCCGCGACATCGGCCGGGTGCCGAACGGGGTGAAGGTCGGCAATTTCCATATCCCCGTGGACGTCGACGGCTATCGAGCCGTCTACCGCATGTACCTGGCGGATCCCGAGATCCAGGACGCCCGCGCCCGCTGGCCGTTCGTGACGATGTGGGACAATCACGAATTTTCCTGGCAGGGCTGGCAGAGCGTGCTAAAGGCGCCGCCGCTCGACCGGCCGGCGCCAACCATCAAGGTCGCGGCGAACCAGGCTTGGTTCGAATATCAACCGGGTCGCTACCACAAGCCGGGAGGGCCGTTTCTCGAGCGGTTCGAGGCGCCGGCGGTCCGCGATGCGCCGCTGGCTCCGTTCGATGATGACGGGCTCGGCCGCGATCCCAACAACATCGCCGCGATCGAGAGCCTGATCGCCTATCGGGCGCTGCGCTACGGCCGCCACCTCGATCTGTTGATCACCGACCAGCACAGTTTCCGCGGCGAGAATCCGACCAGCCACCCGGAGCTGGCGCCGTTGGGCAGCCGCGACTTTCCCAATTTCATCCCCGAGGAGGTGCTGCAGATCCTCGATGCGGGTCGAACCTACAATGGCGGCAATCCGCCGGCCGAAATCACCTATGGCGACACGCGTGCGCCCAACGTGGTTCGCGACAAGGCCCCCCATACGATCCTTGGCCGGGCTCAAAAGGCCTGGTTCATCGAACGACTGTCCGCGTCGCGCGCCACCTGGAAGATCTGGGGCAATTCAATGGGCGCGCTCGACTATCGAGCCGATCCGCAGAACCTGCCCGAGGGACTTGGGCCGCGATGGCCGGGCGCGGGCTATGCCGGCATGGGCGCCGGCGACCATGGCTCCGCTTATACCGAACGGGGCGAGATCTACGACCAGGTCCGCGACGCCGGCATCACCGGCTTCGCAATCGTGTCGGGCGATCGGCACAGCTTCTGGGCCGGCTACGCCGCCAAGGCTCTGCCGCCCGCGGCGTTCGAGCCGGTCGGCCTCGCCTTCATCACCGGCTCGATCTCGAGCCCGGGCATGGTCGAGTCGTTCGAGCACCGCTACCCGCGCGACGATCGCCTGCGGCCGCTGTTCATGGCGGACCGGCCCGGCGCGGCACGGCCCGAGGCGGCGGTCAACATGCTGCTTCGGCACGGGGTGCGCTCCTGCCTCGAATATTCCGCCAGCTTCGATCGTGAGCGCGCCCGCGCCTTGTCCAATCCGAGCCTCTCGCCGCATCTCGCCTTCGTCGACATGGGCGGCCATGGCTATGCGACGGTGCGGCTGTCGGCCGACGAGATCCGGACCGAGTTCGTCTGTATCCCGCGGCCGCTCGAGCGCAGCGATCGCGCCGACGGCGGTCCGCTGCGCTACCGCCTGATCCACAGCGCGCCGCTGTGGCGCGCCGGCGAGTCGCCGCGGCTTGTGCAGCGCGTCATCGAAGGCGATCCCGGCCTGGGAATCTGAACTGGATTTCAACTTTTTTGGACGCGCCGCAGCATCCGTTGCTTCAAATAAATACCGTTAGAAATTCAGATGGTTGACACACGGATTGTGAA
>JAYRLF010000419.1:0-3384 GCA_041905385.1 Allosphingosinicella sp. | reverse complement strand
ATGGGGCGCGCTCGTCGACCGCGCGCCAGCTGGCGATGATCGCGGCGCGCTGGCGGATGAACCCGCAGCTGCGCGCCGCGCTGCTGGCGCCGCTGGCGCCGCCGCGCGTCGCCCATTTCTGCGGCCACATGTTCGCCGCCGACGAAGCGGCCGAGGCGCGCCTCAAGGCAGCGATCGACGCCGCCTTGGAGCAGGAAAAGGTCGGCTTCGTCTACGGCGCGCTCGCCTGCGGTGCGGACCTCTTGTTCGCCGAAACCGCGCTCGCGCGCGGTCTCGAGCTCCATGTCGTGCTGCCGTTCGAGGAGGCGGATTTCCTCGCCCAGTCGGTGCGGCCAGGGGGGGAGGGATGGGAGGCGCGGTTCCGTGCCTGCATCACGCGCGCGGCCGGCGTCACCGTCGCCAGCGAGATGGGCTATTTCGGCGATCCAGCCCAGTTCGGCTATGGCGGCCGGATGGCGATGGGGCTGGCGCGGCTGCGCGCCGAGCATCTCGGCGCCGAGGCGCTCCAGCTCGCCATCTGGGACGGCGCGGCCGCCGAGGGCCCGGCCGGCACTGCCGCCGACGTCGCCGCCTGGCGCGACCATGGCGGCCGCACCGTCGTTATCGAACCGGGCGCGGTGACGCGCGGCCTGACCCGGCCGCCGCCGCGCGTCGACAGCGGCTATGAGCGGGCGCTGGCGGCGATCCTGTTCACCGATTTCGCCGGCTTCTCGACCCTGAGCGAGGCGGTGCTGCCGGCGTTCTGGGACGGCGTCATGCGGCGCGTTGCCGAAGTGCTGGACGCGCAGGGCGGCGGCATCGACTGCCGCAACAGCTGGGGTGACGCGCTCTATGCGGTCGCCGCCAACGCGCCGCTCGCCGCCCGCGTCGCGCTCGAGCTGCAGGACGGTCTCGCTGCCTTCGACTATGCGACGCTCGGTCTGGACGGCGAAGGCGGGATGCGGATCGGCGTCCATTACGGTCCGGCCTATCGCACGATCGACCATATCACCGGCCGCACCACCTTCTACGGGACCGAAGTGTCGAAGGCAGCGCGGATCGAGCCGGTGACCCCGCCTGGTGCCGTGTTCGCGACCGAGCCCTTTGCGGCGATCCTCGCGCTCGAGGCGGCCGATTCCTTTTCCTGCCGCTATGTCGGCCGGATCCCGCTGGCGAAGAAATATGGCGACTATCCGATGTATCGGCTGACCCGGGCAGGCTGATCGCACCGTCTTTTCGGGCCCCGCGGCCCCATGCTAATCGGCTGGCAGGAGGGTGACATGGCCGCGATCCAGCTCGAGCAGATCGAGAAAAGCTTCGGGACCACGCCGGTGCTCAAGGGCATCGATCTCGCGATCGAGGATGGCGAGTTCATGGTCCTGGTCGGGCCGTCCGGCTGCGGCAAATCGACCCTGCTGCGGGTCCTTGCCGGGCTCGAGGAGGTCGATTCGGGCGAGATCCTGATCGACGGCCGACGGGTCAACGAACTGCCGCCGGTCAAGCGCGGCGTCGCGATGGTGTTCCAATCCTATGCGCTCTACCCGCATATGAGCGTGCGCGAGAACATGGCCTTCGCGCTGCGCCTGTCGGGCGCCCGCCGCCAGGAGATCGACGCCAAGGTCGTCGCCGCGGCCGCCCAGCTCGAGATCGAGCATCTGCTCGATCGGCGTCCGAAGATGCTGTCCGGCGGCCAGCGCCAGCGGGTCGCGATCGGCCGGGCGATCGTGCGCGAGCCGGCCGTCTTCCTGTTCGACGAACCCTTGTCCAATCTCGACGCGGAGCTGCGCGTGCGCATGCGCTACGAATTCGCCCGGCTGCACCAGCGGCTCAGGACGACGACCGTCTATGTCACCCACGACCAGGTCGAGGCGATGACGCTCGCCGACCGGATCGCAATCCTGGACAAGGGCGAGATCGTCCAGCTGGGCGCGCCGGACGCACTTTACGAGCGGCCGGTCAACATGTTCGTTGCCGGATTCATCGGCTCGCCGCGGATGAACTTCCTGGGCGGGACGGTGGTCAAGGCCGGGCCGGGACTGGTCCGTGTCAGGCTCGACTCCGGCGCCGAGCTCAATGCCGCGGTCGACGCCGCCGGCGCGCGGGCCGGGGACAAGGTCACCGTCGGCATCCGGCCCGAGCATCTTCGACCGCAGGCCGGCGGCGTGGCTGCCGGCGTGACCCTGATCGAATCGCTCGGCAACATCCGCTTCGCCTATCTGACCGGCGACGGTAGCGATCCGCTGATCGTCCAGCTCTCGGCCCAGGACGATCTCTCCGAGGGCGCCCGCGTGACGGTCGGCGCGGATCCGGCGAACTGCCATGTTTTCAACGCCCAGGGCGCGGCATTTGCGCGTGCCGCTCCCGGTCCCGGGACGCTCGCCGCCTGATCCGATTGCCATGACTCCAAGCCTGCTTTTCAGCCGGCCCTGCTGATGCTAAAGGAATGATGTAACCGGTTACATAACGAGACCGGAGCAGGAGAGGAGAAGGGCAAATGGCTGCGGGGCGGCAGTCTGTGTCCGGTGTTCGCAGCGGATCGCGCCGATGAACGCGACGATTCGCGACGTCGCCAGCGCGGCGGAGGTGTCCGTCGCGACCGTCTCACGGGTCCTCAATGGAATCGACAAGGTCGCCGAGCCGACCCGCAGCCGGGTGCTCGCCGCGGCGCGGACGCTCGGTTACGTCCCGCACAGCGGCGCCCGCTCGCTGTCGATGCGGCGGACCGATACGATCGGCGTCATCCTGCCGGACCTGCACGGCGAGTTCTTCTCGGAGCTGATCCGCGGCATCGACGCGGCGACCCGCGCGCGCGGCCTCCACCTCCTGCTGTCCCATTCCCACGGCGATCCGGACGAAGCGGCGACGGTGCTGCGCGCCATGCGCGGCCGCGTCGACGCGCTGGTGGTGATGTCGCCATATGCCGACGAAGCGATGCTGTCGGCCTCCATTAGTGGCGGCACCCCGCTCGTGCTGCTCGGCAGCGGCGGCGCCGACCGTCATCCGCGATTCGCCATCGACAATCGCGGCGGCGCGCTCGCCATGACCCGGCATCTGCTCGAGTCGGGCTTTCGGCGCATCGCCTTCATCGCAGGCCCGGCAGGCAATATCGAGGCGGCCCAGCGCCTCGAAGGCTATCGCGCCGCGCTGGCGACCCGGCCCGGGAGCGAGGAGCGGATCCTCAATGGCGATTTCGGTGAGGAGTCCGGCCTCGCGGCGGGACGGACGCTGGTCGCCCAGGGCCTGCCGGACGCGGTCTTCGCCGCCAACGACATGATGGCGATCGGCTGCCTGCAGGCCTTTCGCGAGGTCGGCGTGCGGGTTCCGGACGATGTCGCGCTCGCCGGTTTCGACGATATTCCTGTGGCCCGCTTCCTCGATCCGCCGCTCACCACCGTCGGCGTTCCG
>JAYRLF010000025.1:0-20905 GCA_041905385.1 Allosphingosinicella sp. | reverse complement strand
GGAAGCGTCGCTGCGCACCGCGCGGGCCATGATCGGCGCTTCCGAGCCGGTGCCGCCGCCGCGGCACCGGCGCGAGCCGATCACGCTTCATTACCGTCGCTGGCTGCAATGCTATCAGCCGGTCTTCCGCGGCGATCCGCTCGCCAGCGGCGATGCCCGCTGCGCGCGGCTGGCCGAGATGGGCGGCGATCTCAGCCTCTCGCAGGCGACGCGGCGCACCGCCATCGGGCGCATCCCGCGCAGCCTGCTCTATCGTTATCTGGCGCTCAACCAGAGGCTGGACGAGCTGCTCGCATCGCCTCGCCGTCGGCCGCCGGCCTCTATGAGACGCTGGCCGATCCGCATCGCGTCTCGCGCGAGGAGCTCGATGCGGCGTTTCGCCGCGGCCGCAACGGGCAGCTCGAATTTCAGTGCGTCTCGGACTGGATCGACGCGGATCTGGGCCTTCTGCCGCAAGGCGATCCCGCCGGCGAGCGGCTCGACACGCCCTGCCAGCGGGGGGTACCCGACGACCCGCGCAGCGCGCGCATCGAGCGGCGCTCGGCCTGGCTGGATGCCGACGCCTTCCGGCCGTTGCAGCATGCGCTCACCCTCGGGAAATTGTCGCTGCTCGACCGGGCGGAGCTCGCCAGCCTCTCTGACGCGATCGCACCCGGCTCGTCGGCGCAGCTGCGCATGAGGCAGGTGCCCCGCTATTCGATCCTGCTCGACACGGTCCAGTCATTGGACGGCAGCTATCAATGGCATAGCCGCCAGATGCCCTATCCGAGGCACGCGGCCGGCGTGTCGCAGAGTCCGGCGGAGCGGGCGGGCTATCCCTGGCGCGGCGATCCCGTCGTCACCGCGGAACTGGCGCCCGGCGTCGACCGGGACCGCAAGGGCTTCCCTTTCTACCGGACCCGATCGCTGCGCAGCACAGTCTTTGCGACCCTCTTCCCGGGTCCGTTCGAAGGCGAGATCCTGCGCCGCCCCGAGTTTCGCCATCCGCATTATCCCTATCGGCCGTGCCTTGGCGATCCCTTCCGCCCGGCAGCGCCGGCCGCGGCGACCTCGCTGTGCGAGGTCGACGACTGACGCAGCCATCCTTGGCGGCATCGCCGCGACCGGCGCAAGGGCGGCGCAGATCGCATGGCGATCGGAACGACCGCCGGCGCCAGGGCTGTGCCTGTCCCGATCGGCCTGTGGGGCAGCGCTGCAACGTCAACTCCGAAGCGCGCCTGCCGGCCGGGCGCGCTGCGCGGCTACGGGACGGCTCCGGTCCCGTGGCCGCGGGCGTGGCCAATGGGACGAGCCGCGATCTTTTTCGCGTCAGGCGTGCCGTCCGCCTCGCCTTGTCTGGCGCGGCGGGTGCCGGCGGCCGCGGCGGCTACCCCCCAGCGCCGCCGCGATGCCGGCCGCGCCGGATGCCGAACAGGAGCCGCATCCAGGCCGGCACGCCCAGGCGACGCGTCGGCGTCGCCTGTCATCCCCGGAAATAGACGCATGAGGCCCACCGATCCGCATCGGGATCCTGCGGCGGCCATGGCGATGTTGCGCAGCACCGCTCCGGCTCATTAGACTGCGGCCACGCTGTCGGGTCGACAGTGAGGGCCGGGCAGGTGGCCATGCCCGGCCCGCCAGCCGCCGCCGTCGCGCGATGGCCCGGAGCGGGGCTAAGCCTGTCGCCTGCGCCGATTGCTGAAGGGTTCGGGCGCCCGTCGGCCCGACCATGCAGCCCGCCGCTATCTAGCACCTTTTCGCGTCGAGCAGGATGGGTTCGCCGATCGGTCCGCCGCCGAGCGAGAAGCGGATCTCGATCTCGACGCCGAGCCTGGCCAGTGCCTGGAGCAGCCGTTCGGTGCTGATCGGCGGGGAGCGGCTGCCGAGCAGGGCAAGCAGCTCCGCATGGCCGAAACCGCACAGGATCGCGACTTCCTGGTGGCTCAGCCGGTGAGCGCTCATCACGGCGCGGAGCGTGGCGACGAGTTGCGCCTTTAGCCAGTCGCCGGTTGCGTCCGCCCCGTTCGCCTTGCCCTGGCCGCTATCGGTCATGCTGTGCGGCAGATCCTGGCTTCGCCGCGACCCACGGGGTCGCGGCCTGGAAGGACGATGACCCGGCCGCGCGCGCCCCAGCACCGGGGAAGCGCGCGCAGCCGGGCGGAAGTGGCGGTCCGGTTGCCGGCTCTCTTCCCCCTCCAATCGAATAGACGCACGGGCGGTCGAAATCCGCAGGGCTCGCCGCGACCGGGTGGATCGCCCGCTGTCGGGCCCGGCGGACCCGGCCTGATCATTGCTGCCGAACCGGCGGGGACCAGCCGCCCGGCGCTTGTCGCTCCGCCCCGGCGTGGGATCAGGAGGTCGGCTCGCCGGTCCGCCGCACCGCGTCGATATGGCAGGAGGTCCGGCGCCGGGTGGCGGGATCGCGGAAATGGATCTCGCCCTGTCCGGCCTGGGTGCCGACGCAGATCCAGCTCGACGGGGTGGATTCGAGCGCGATCCGCCGGGTCCAGTCGACCTGGTCGCAAAGCGGACCCTGCAGGTCGACCTCATAACTTTGCCGGGGCCCGGCATCGAGCCGGATCGTGTCGCGGTCGACCGAGGAATAGCCCTGGACGAAGCGGGTGTTGAAACAGTCGCCGCGCATCGGCGCCGACGCCGCCTCGGGCGCTGGCGCGGCGCAGGCGGCAGTGATCAGGCCAGCGCAAAGCATCAGCAGCGTCCTCATCTTCAGTCTCCTTCATTTGCCGTTCGCGTCCGCATCATCGTGCCCGGTCGCGGCAGGCCGGCCGGATGGTCTTGATCCTCTGCCTGACGGTGCCGCTCCTCCGATCAAGCCGCACCCGCCGGTCATGCCTCTCCCGGCCGGGCGCGCCGGCTTTCGATCCGGCCCTCGACCCGCCAGAGGATGCGGCCCGACCCGTTCGGCCGGAAGGCCGCCTGCCCGGCCTCGACCGCATCGCGCACAGCCTCGGCGCGCCCCGCCCGCCACGGACCGTGAAAGGCCGCGGTCCGGTAGCGATAGAGTCTCTCCTCCCCCCGCATCCGTCGCCACGATCCGGGCGGTCCGATCACGCCCGGCCGTTCTTGTCTGTCTAGACGCATGTCGCCGTGAAATCCGCATCGCGGCCCAAGGGTGGGGGAGCGGTTGGCAAGCCGAGCGGGGATGACGCCGGTCGTCGACGCCTCCACCGCGGCGGAGCGGCCTGTGCCGGCTGCCGGTCAGCGCTCGCGAATGATCCGGGGCGCGCCCCTGATCGAGGCGAGATCCAGCTCGAGCGCGATGGCCCGGCTCGGAATCCAGGCGCCGACCGTGAATCCGCCCCAGGCCGTGACCTTGAGCTCGGCCGATCCGGCCTCGAAGCGGAGCTCGCGCCGCATCGGCCGGAAACTGTCATGCAGATAGAGGATTGCCGTCTCGCCATCCTCCGCCGGACCGCGCAGCGCGAGATGGATGGTGGCCCAATTCCTGGACTTGGTCATCTCGAACCCGGCCTCGAGCCCGAACCCCTGCCGTACCGCTGCGCCGCCGAACCGGCCCCTGTTCGGATCCTCCTTGTCCTTGACGCGCTCCGACCAGCCGGGCGCGTCACGCGCCGGCGACGCGACGGCCAGGCCGTCGAGGCCCTTTGAAACAGCATCGGTCGCGTCGCCCGCGAGCGCTTCGCCGAGCAGCTCGACTGCCCGCGACAGACGCGTGCCGAGCGCGGCCTGCGGTAGCGCCAGCGAGATCGACAGCGAGGCCGCGAGCGGCAGGTCGGCGCTGGCCGGAAGGCGCGACCTGCCATGGACCAGCTCCTCGGCATTGAGGGCGATCGCAGCGACCTCGGCGGGGATCGACTCGGGTAGCACCTGCACAGGCGCGGAGCGGCCGTCTTTCTGCCTGACCTGCCGGGTCATCTCGGCGACTTGGCTAACGAGCGATTCCAGCCGCGATCGCGACGGTCCGGAGCTGGTGGCGTTGATCGCCTTGGCGGACGCCTGCTGCCAGCACAGCCAGGGCGTCGTCCCGCCGGCGCTTCGCGCCGCCGCACGAATGGCGGCGTGGGCCTGGAGGGCGGTCGAATCGACGGTCGAGCGGGCGATCGCCCAGCGCCAGGCGCATTCGAGCATCGGCGGCAGCTGGATGTTGCGCGGGCTGTCGGCCCTGCGTCGGGTCTTCCTGCCGCTGGCTTCGAGCTGCCACAGGCCGGCAGTGGCATCGGGCGGCATGCCGGCCCGCTTTGCGTTGCGCAGCCAATAGGCGGCGCGGGCCCGCCAGTTCTCCGTCTTGCTGCCCCGCGACATCCGTCGCGGGTGCGACTCGCCTGGCGCCGGCGAGATCTCCCGCTCGAGGCAGTTGAGCGCGACCATCGCAGCAAAGGTTTCGAGCAGCGGATCGCGGCGATGGCGTTTGAGATGGGCGAGCACGCCGCGCGAGAGCGACCCGGTGCCGGCCGCGAGGTCCCGCAGCAGCAGCTCGGCGATGCGGAACGGCTCCTCGAGCTGGTCCGGCCGCTCGCTTGCCAGAGCGGTGACGATGACGGTCCTGGCGGGCTCGATCCCGACCGACGCCGTGCGGACGAAATGCTCGCCGTCCGGAGTCAGCAGGTCGGCTTTTGCGGCGCGAAGCCGGACGAATGTCCGCCGATTACGCAGGACCGGCACGGTTAGGTCCAGCGCCTCGCCGGCCAGCGCGTGGAAGCGCAGGCGGTAGCGCCCGGCCGTGACCGCCGTCCAGATCTTCGATCCCTCGGGAAAGCCCCGATGGCGCGTATCGAGGGCCTCGACCGGCTCATTGTTGCCGTCGATCAGCTGGATGGACTGCAGCAGGTCGGCGATGTCGAGCTCATTCGTCGCCTCGAGCTGGACGACCAGGGCCGTGCCGGTCCAGCTCGGCCTGCAGCCGGGCGGGGGAGCCATGTCGGACAAAGCGGCGAGTGACTTGAATCTCTGTCCCCGCGTGACGGCGGCGTCGGCCGGTTGCGGCCGCACGATCGCCTTCCTGCCGGGGAGGATGCGCACCAGCGTCTCGCTCTCCTGGCCGCCGGTCGTCCAGGCCACGGCGTAGAGGCCGGCCGGCAGGTCGAGCCGGATCCGGTCGGCGCCGCGGGCGACCTCGGCGCCGCTGCTGTCGGAGACCAGGATGCGGTCGCCGGCCTTCGCCTGGGCGATCAGCACGCCGCCCGGGCCGCTGCGCTCAGGCGACACGGACCGGGCCCTGATGCGGGTGCTTGAAATATTGCTCGCGGCCGCTGCCGTCGAGGATCGTCACCATATAGATGCCGGGAACGCAGCCTTGCGCCTCGACCGGCGCCGCGGCGGCGGCGAACAGGCCGGCGCCGCCGACCGGATTGAGATCGCCGTCGGACAGCTGGACCATGGTTCCGGCCGGCAGGGCCGACAGGTCGAGGACGATCGCGCGCAGCGGCGGCGCGGCGGCATTGGCCGGGATGATCAGCGGTCCCGGCTCGATGTCGGGATTGAAGGGAAAGGAGGGATTCTGGCCGCGGCTGCGCGTCTGGATATTGTCGCGGACATAATTGCGCAGCAGCCCGACCGGTAGCGACTGGTCGGCGGGATGGCGATGGCTGCGCAGGCCCTCGAGCAAGGCGAGCGAGAAGGCCCCGCGCGCCGGATTTGTCAGTTCCAGCGCGACCTCGCCGTCCTGGGCGGCGTTGCCGACGCTCCAGGAGGCATTGGCCGGTTCGCTGGCGGCGCCGCACAGCACCGCGGCCGGGATCGACAGCCGCGAATCCTGGGTCCGGCAGCAGTCGAGGAACATGAATATCTCGCCGAAGCCGCCGGCGAGCAGCGCCCGGCGGAAGCTCTCGCAGGCGACCAGCCCGTGCGCGGTCTGGTTGTTCACATTGCGGAAGTCGCCGGCGAGAAAGCAGGTCTGGCTGACCAGCGAGCCCATCTCGAACGTCCGGACGCCATGGCCGGCGAGAAAGACATAGGCGCGGTGCGGCGCGGCGCCCTGGGCGGGTGCCGGCAGGCCCTGCCCGGCCAACAGCAGGGTGGTGACAAGCTCGCGCGCGCTGGGCGGGCGGGTCTGGTCCGGCGGGATCGGCCCGAAGTCGCCCTCGAACGGGGTCGGCGCCGCCAGGAACTGGCCGAGCCGCATCGTCGTGACGGCCGGCCAGGGATGGGTCCAGAAGAAGAGATTGGCGGGCGCCACATTGCCGCCGGCGGGATCGAGCGCCCAGTCGGCAAATTCGCTCGCATCGGCGACCGCGCCGTACAGCGGCGGCTGCCCGGTTCGGGGGGGATAGGCGTTGATCCCGACGACCAGGGCGAATGTCGTCACGGTCGCGGCCGCCGGCGTGCGGCGCCGGCCGGCGCCAGCCTGTTCGCGCCGCTGCGGCGCGTCCGGGCGTAGTCCGGCCGCGGCCGGATCGCAGCGCCTGTGCCGATCGCATGATCTGCCATCGAACGTCCCCCACGGGCGTGTGGCGCGCAAGACCCTGCGCGCTGCCCATTGCCATGGATTGGCGAACCCCCGACCAACTGATCACAGTCTCGCACAGCTTCTGCCCAAACGGAAGCCGGGATTCATGAGGTGGCCGGAGAAATCATCCCGCATCGAACGAATCAGAGAAATGTTGGGATGGCCCGGTCTGCTTTGGTCATGCTTGGCCGGGCGCGCGCGGCTGCCTTTCTTGGGGTCGTCGACTTTGCGGCGGTCTTGGCGCCGGCGCGGATCGGCGGTCTATTCGAACGCGACTTGGCGGATCAGCGCATTGACCAGGCTTGGCAGGCCCGGGCGGCACGCTGGTCGGCGACGGGACTGCCCGTTCGACCGGCGCCGCAGCCCGGCTGCGGGATGAGGTCCGCAGCCGGGCGCCCGGCCATGGGGATCCGAGCTCCGCCATGGACAGCATTTGAGGAGAGGGGTGTCTCCGGGGTTCCTTGGAAATGCCCCCTCCCAATTCTGAAGACGCGCCAGGCCTCCAATTCCGCATGGATGCCGGCAAGCTCATGATCAGCGGTGCGGCAAGCCGGACGGCAGACGCGATCTGGCGCATCTCGTCGCGGGGAGCGCGCCGGGCCTGGCTAGGCCTCATTCAGGAACGCCGCGCAGCGCGCGAACACAAGGGCCTTCACCTCCTCGACGACATCGGTGGCGCCTTTCGACTGGCGCGCCAGCGCTGGTGGGCGCAGCGTTCCAGCCGCCTTGGCGAGCGTCGCGCTCATCGTCTTCACGATCGAACTGCCCCGCCTCGCCGGCAGACCGATGGTGCGTGCCAGAAGCGCAAAGTCGGCCGGCTTCAGCCGATCGTCCTTGCCGGCGAGCCTGAGCGCCATCCGGTCATGCCTGAGGCCCGGAAAGACCCGTGTCGTCAGCGTGTCGTAGAGCGGCGTCATGCGAACGGTCTCGAAGCGCCGCGCCTCGGGCTTCGCCACCTTGAGCAGGGCGACATTCTTGAGATGCATGTCGCCGTCGGCGATCAGCCAGGCGAACAGGGCCCGTTCGTAGAGGCGCTCGAGATCCTCGTCCGGGTCGGTCGACAGGCCGCGCAGGGCCTTCGCCATGCGCTCGATCGTGCCCTTATATTTGTCTTCCGCGGGGACGCCGAGCACCGAGCAAAAATCCTCGAGCGCGAGGCAACGATGGTCGTTCTCGTCCTCCCTTATGTCGAAGCGCTCGACCAGCAGCGCCGGCGGCATCGCGTCGGGCATCCTGACCAAAGCGGTCGCCGGGACCACGAACCCGGCCAGCCGCCCGAGCTCGAGGCAGGTCCATTCGACGATCGGCATCTGCTCGAACCCGGCAGTGCCGGCCGGTTTCAGAATATGGGTGAACGGCAGGTCCACGGCCGCCCTGAGGCGGCCGTCCATGTCCAGATTCATCGGCGCCTTGATCTGCACTCCGGACAGGCGCGGCGTCGTCTTCGCCTCGAAGATGCGCGCGAGATTGGCCTCGAAGCTTGTGTCGAGAGTGCCGCGGTCCGGCCCTTCATAGCGACCGCGAAAGACGCCCTCGCGGCTATGGTCGGCGAGCCGGCCCTGGAGCCGGTCGACCGGGAGGCTGGCCAGCTCGGCCTTGTCGGCGGCAATCGTGATGTTGGACATGTAGCGCCGGCCGCTGCGCAGCGCGCTGCGCTCGTCCTCGTTGCGCAGCACCTGCGCGAGCCAGCCTTCTGGAAGCAGCGACTCGATGAAGGGAGGGAGGGTCCCCGGCACGGTCTCGCGGATGAGCGGCGGCGTCCTGTGCCTGGCCGGAGACCAGTGCCATTCATGCCCGTCATGGGCGAGCGCGCCCATCACCCGGCCGTGCCAGGCGACGAGCAGCGACAGGGCGGCGCGGTTGGCGGCGGCGACCGGCGGCCTCGCGGTGCCGCGCAGATAGCGCTCCGCGGCCGCACCCTCGCCGATCCAGTCGTTGATGCGGGCCAGCTTCCACAGGACGTCGGCGGCGGCCTCGGCCGAGCCATATTCGGCGATGAGCCGGTCGGCCGTGTCGCGGCGCATCGTCTCATCGATCGCGCCCGCCTGCTCGCTGCGCGCCCGAAACGCCTCGAGCATGCGCTGCTCCGGCGACGAGACCATGATGCTGAGCTCGCCCAGGCTGTCGCCGACGAGCGCACGGTCGAGCGAGGGGCGGGGCGGTGCCCTGACCTGGACGATGTCGAGCAGGCGCAGGCGGGTGCGCTGGTTGCGCCTGCCGCTGAGAAACAGCCTGCCGTCCGGGCTGGGGCCAAGCCGGATGGCGCTGGCGGAGCTCAGATAGGCGGTCGGGTAGAGGAAATGGGCGATGCGGACAGCATGTGTCGCCAGCACCTCGTCCGCATCGGCCGCCGCGGCCAGGTAGACGCCGCGGATGATCTGGATCAGCTCGTCGGCCCGGGCAAGGCGGTGCGCGGTTGCGGCGTCGATCGTCTCGCCGACGAGGAAGAGGTCGGGCATTGAATTATCTCGCATCTCAGATGCGTGATAATTATAAGTTACCCGCCGGTTCGTCAATGATTATCACGCACCTCAGGTGCGCGATAATCATTCCATCCGCTCGGCGCTGACCGGCACGATCCTGCGCGCTTGCGCAAACGTCCTGCCGCCGCGCAGGGCCCGGCCTAGGTCTCAGAATCGATCAGGGGGAGCGCGCTCGCCGAGAAGACCTGATCCGCGAGGATCGGGCGGCCGTCGGCCTTGTCCCGATAATTGTAGATTTCCGAGATTAGCTCGCCGTCCCAGCGGAACTTATAATGCTGAGTCTGAACGGCGGCGCGAAGCACGTCGGGACTGAAAACGGCCAGCATCTTGCCAGTTGGCCGTTCCGGGCATTTGAAGACGGCGCCAGCGGCGTCTTGGTCGAGCAGACGGTGGCCGATCGCCCGTCGCTCGGCCACGCTCAATTTCTGGGAAAGTCCGGTCAGATCCTTGAAGCTGCCGTCGACCCTGTGACTGAGAACGCGCATCTCCAGGTCGATCGGAGGCATCGCGGTCGCGCCAAGAAAGGCCTCGCGCCGCCGGATCGCGACGGCCAGCGCCGTTTGGATCGTATCGGCGAGCTCGAGCACGCCATGGCCCTCGCCGAGCAAATGGCTGCCCTCGGCATTCGGATAGCTGAACGGAGCATGGTTCCAGTTCTGCAGCTTCGGCGGGAGCATGTCTTTCGTATCGCAGCCCTTGGTTGCCGCATTCTTCAGCCGCACGCGTGGATTGGTGATCGTCTCGATCGCGGCGGCGAGCGGCCATAGCCGCTTCGGCGCGACCCGGCGGTAGATATCGACCGTCGGGAAGCGCGAAGGTATCAACCTGTACCAGCTTCCTGTCAGTCGGTTGGATCGGTAATCACTCTCATCCGCCACGCTGCGTATCCAGATATCGTCGAACCTCGTACAATCCAGCCTGGCTGCTCAGCGCCCGCTCGAGCGCTGATTCGCCGCCAAATATTCGATTTGGCCGTGACAGCCATTGTCCGGCAAGCGCCTGATCCGGGACCAGGATCTCAAGTGCCTTATAGATACTGAACAAATGGGACAGCCTCTCCTGCGTGTCCGGCGGCAATGTTCCGCCTTCCTTTTTCCATTTGAAGTAGGTCGATCGGGCAGGAGAGCCTAGCAGGTTGATCTGCTGGTCTGTGGTCAGGCCCCAGCTGTCTGCCATCGCGACAAAAATTTCAAGTGCTTCACGGGTCTGTGCGGGTGCAATCGCCGCTGGTTGCTCAGCGGCGGCGAGGGAAGCAGCCTCCATAAAAATTTCCCCTAAAAGTCCGAATATGGACTTGACGACGAATTCAGTCCGGATCTAGATGAGTCCAGATACGGACTGAATCTGAATCTTGGTCCAGATCAGCCGGGCCGTCAAGCTTGGTGTCAAAGCGGCCGACTATCGACGACGCCGATCATGAGGAGAACAGCAATGACGGAAAGTGTCGCAGCCGCCGATCGCGGCGGAAACCAGGACAAGGATCATGACCGCGAGATGACGGTTCACGTCAAACATCTCGGCGAGCACGCGAAGGAGAATTTCAAGATCCTTCCCGGCGCAACACTGCAGCAGCTCTGGGACAAGGCCTATGACGAGCTCGGCATCGCCAGGCAGGAACGGGACGTGCTTCAGGCGCCACGGAAGACCGGCAATCCCGTCGACCTGACCCCGCATCTGGGCCTCAGCCTCGTCGAGGCGCAGGCGCAGGAGCTGTGCGGCAAGGACTTCGAAATCGCCGCTGGAACGGGTGGCGCCTGACCATGGCGAGGCACGACGAGCGCCCGACCGTCGATCTTGCCGCCGGACGCGCAGTGCTCGCGGATCAGCTTCCGCGGGTGCTGCGCTTCCTGGAGGCGGAGAGCGTTGAGCAGCTGGGCTGGCGGCAGGCCGACAAGAGGACCCTGTTGGTGCCGGTCCACGGCCTGCTCGACGGTAGGCGCGACGACTATCTGTTGCGTCTGCGCTTCATGACGGGGAGCGACTGGCCACCGAGCGCCCAGTTCGTCAATCCGGCGACGCTCGATTACAGGATCCCGGCCGATTATCAGCACCTGCCGGTGCTGCGCGCCGGCGATGTGCGGGTGCACAAGAAATATAATGGCCCAGATGGTCCGGTCCAGCTGATCTGCTGCTCCGCGACGCTCGAATACTATGACGTCCTGCACGGCGGCGAGGAGCGCCACCTGTGGACCGCCAACGACAATTTCTACCAGACCATTTCCGCCATCCAGCGCGCGATGGGCCGCGAATATCGTGGCCGCGAAACTGCCCATGCTGCATGAGGCCGGAGAGTATCGGGATCCGCCGTCACGGCCTTATCGGCCCGGCGCCGCCTGCCTGGGGGTGTCGCGGGACGCGGTGGCGGCGACCCTCGCCTCGCTGCGGCGATGCGGCGCGCTCGAATCCTGCGTATTCTGGTATGGCCCGCGCGACGGCGACCAGGCCGAGGTCGCCGCCGTGGTGACACCGAGGCAGGCGATGAGCTGGGGCAATTATCATGTCGGCCCGGCCGCATTGAGCGAGATGGTCGGCCTGCTCGACGATGACTGGAAGCCGCTCGCGCAGATTCACAGCCATCCGGGCAAGCGCGTCGAGCATTCGCATTATGATGACGTCATGGCGAGCAGCCGGCGCGCCCTTTCGATCGTCTTCCCCTCTTACGGCCGTTGGCAGGGGGCGTGGCCGATCGGCATCGGCGTCCACGAATATCAGCAGGATTATTGGCATCTGCTCGACGCGAAGCTGGCGGCGCGCCGGGTCCGGCTGACCCATGGGAGGCTCGCGTTGGTCAGGGACCTGCGCCGGTGACAAGCGAATCGATCGGCGATCGCCACCTGCGTGCGGTGGACGGCCTGCTTCCGCCGGATGCGCGTCGCTTGTTGACGGTCCGTATCCTGTCCCGGGGCGCCGCGGGTCGCATTGCCGGACAGCATCTGATCCTTTGCCTGGTCAATCTGCTCGGCCGCATGGCGGACCTGGTCGGCCGGGTCGAGCTGGACCTGCCGCAAACGCCGCTAAGGGTGGTGACTCCGTTCGAGTCCGCCCCCGACCAGCTTCCGGACGCTGCGGCCGCCCTGGTCAGGTGGGCCGTGAGCGATGCCGTCGAGGTCGCCACGATCGAAGGCAGCGCAGCGCCGGACATCTGGCTATGTGTCGGCGAGGACGTCGCGGCGCCGGCCGGTGCCCCGGCCTTGCATGCCCAGGCGCTCGGTTGGCGGGCATGGGTCGGCGCTGCCTCCCATTGCCCGCGGCTGTCCCGATGCGCCGACAGTCCCAATCCGCTTGGCCCCTTCTTCGCGGCCTGCCTGCTTGCCGGCGAGGTGTTCAAGCGTGCGCGCGGGATCCGGCGGGGGCGCTACATCGATGATTTCGCTTGTTCGCTGTGGAGCGGCGAACAGGGCGACTGGAGCGCGCTTGTCGACGGACCCGAAATCGAAGGTCTGGCGCTACCGCCTTTCTACCTGATCGGCGCCGGCGCCGTCGGCCAGGGACTGATCAATCTCGTTGGCGCGGCCTGCTTCGCCTCGCCCTATGTCGTGACGATCGACGACGATCGCCATGACCGCACCAATCTGAACCGCTGCTTCCTGGCGGGACTGAAGGATCTCGAGGCTCATAAGGTCGAGGCGGTGCGTCGCTTTCGTCGGCTGGCCGGGGTGGGTGGCCATGACTTCCCAGGGACGCTGGCCGACTATCTTCGCCATGGTGCCGACCTGCGGCCCGATGTCGCCGCCGCCGAGCGCGAGGACCGGTTCGACTGCGTCGTCTCCTGTGTCGACAAGGGCAGCTCGCGCCAGGATGTCCAGGGTCTGTGGCCGCGCTTTCTGCTCGGCGGATCGACGTCCGGCCTGTCGGCAAAGACGAACCTTTACGATTTGCCGGCGGGCACGCCCTGCCTCGGCTGCCACAATCCGCCAGAGCAGGACGGCGACCGGCTGCGCAAGGTCGAGCAGCGGATCCGCGCGATGACCCAGGCGCAGCGCGAGGCCTATCTGCGCGAGGCGCCGGACGCGCCCGCGATCCTTGCCTATCTCGCCAATGGCGAGCGATGCGGCGGGGTCGGCGAGGCCGAGTTCAGGGCCTTCGCCACCCGCCAGGCCAAGGAATTCTCGGTGAGCTTCGTTTCGATGGCCGCGTCGGCGCTGCTCGCCGCCCGCCTGTTCGCCCGGCTCTTGTTTCCCACCGCGCCGTTGAACCGGCTGGCGCCGATGACGTCGATCGCCTTTCTGAACGCCAGCATCGACCATGCGCGTCTGTCGGTCGACCCGTTTTGCCGGCGATGCGGCGGTGACCCTGCGGGGCGCTTTGCGACATGCTCGGTCTCGGCGCTCACGATCCCCGGGTCGCACGGCTGACCTTGAGGTCGGTGGTCCGTACCGGGTGTCGGCTCGACGAGCTCTTGCTTCACAAGGTACCGACAGCTCCGTTCGATCAGCGTTATCGATCCCCGAAAGTATTGCCGCGCAATATTCCGCCGATCACGACCGCGCGCGAGCCTTTCGCCTACGCCAATTGACTTGGTTCGACCGCCAACGGGAGCGAGTGACACTGCCATTGGAGCGGGATCGGCGCCTGCGGCGCCAAGGGGACCATGCGATCACCCCTCTTCGTCGCGGAAACGGCCCTGTTCGAGGCGCAGCACACGATCGGCGCTGGCGATCGTCTCGGCGCGATGGGCCACGATGACGCGCGTAATGCCCAGCCGCGCGACCGCCCGGTTGACAATCCTCTCGAGCGCCTCGTCCAGATGCGCCGTGCCCTCGTCCATGAACAGGATCTTCGGCCGGCGATAGAGCGCGCGGGCGAGCATGAGGCGCTGGCGCTGTCCGCCGGACAAGGCCGCTCCCATGTCGCCCACCAGGGTCTCATAGGCCATCGGCATCGCCTCGATGTCGTCGGCGATCGCCGCCGCCGCGGCCGCTTCCTTCATCTGCGCCATGTCGGCGCGCTCGGAGAACATCGTGATGTTGTCGGCGATCGAGCCGGCGAACAATGTGTCGTCCTGGAGGATCGCCGCGATCTGGCGATGATAGTTTTTGTGGCCGAAGCTGTGCAAGGGCGTCCCGTCGATCAGGATCTCGCCGGCGTCAGGCTCGAGCAGGCCGGTCATGATATGGACCAGGGTCGATTTTCCGCAGCCCGAGGATCCGGTGATGGCGACGGATTCTCCGGCCTCGATCCTGAGGTCGACGCCGCGCAGGATCATCCGGTCGTCAAACTCATATTTGAACTGGATGCCGCGCAGCTCGATCGAGCCCTGCAGGATCCTGTCGCGGGGTCCGCCAGTCGAGAAGCTGACATCCTCGCCGGTCAGCGCGATGTCGGCCAGCCGCTCGAGGTGCAGCCCCATCATCTTGAACTCGGCCCCCTTGTTGATCAGCGAGCCGCCGGCGGTGAGGAACTGCATCTTGTAGGCGACGAATGCGAACACCATGCCGAGCGTGAGCTGTTCTTTCATCACCATGCCCACCGCCAGCCAGATGACGATCACATTCTCGAGCCCGAAGATCGCGGTCTGGATGGCGGCCTGCCAGTTTTTCAGATGATTGTTGCGGGTGTCGGCGTTGATCGACGCGATGATCCGGGTCTGCCACAAGGAGTGGCGAAGCGATTCCTGGGCGGACAGCCTGATCGTCCGGATCGCGCGCAGCGTTTCGATTAGCGAGGAATGTTCGAGGCTGCTTTCGATCAGCGCCACTTCCTGGCTGCGGCGATGCGCCCGGAAGAAGGCGATCTTGACCAGCGCGTAGAGCAGCAGCGAGGCCGCCGATATTGCCGCAAGCAGCGGCGCGTAGAGGAACATCAGGACGAGGGTCAGGAGGGCGAGCGCACCGTCCACCATGATGGCCGGCGCATCCTCGGTCAGCATCCTGCGGATCGGCGCCACCGATCGAAAGCGCAGCAGGATGTCGCCGAGCGACCGGCGCTCGAACCAGGTGACCGGCAATCGGAACATCTTGCGCGCGACGTTCGAGTAGAGCCCGTAGCCGAATGAGGACCCGATGAACAACAGCACCGATGCGCGCAGCATCGTGGTCGCGCCGTTGATCAGGACAAGCAGGCAGAAGCCGATCGCCAATGCCGACAGGAAGGCGAAATTGCGTTCGGGCAGGGCGACGTCGATCGCAAGCTGAAGATAATAAGGCGAGACCAGCGCGAAGACCTGCAGCAGGGTGGAGAGGATCAGCACCTGGGCGATCGCCCGCCTTGCGCCCCGGATGCTCGTCCACAGATGACGCAGCTTGAGCTTCTGGCCGACCTCACCGGGCTCGAAATCGGCGGACGGGGCCAGCTCCAGCGCCTCGCCGGTCGCGCGCTCGAGCAGCGCGTCGGTCGCAATCACGGTCGTGCCCAGCGCCGGGTCATGAACCGTCGCCTTCTTCCGGCCGACCTTTTCGAGGACCAGGAAATGGGCATGGTCGACCCGCAGGATGGCGGGCAGGGCAAGCCGGCCAAGCCCATCGGCGCCATAAAGGACGAGACGCGCGGTCAGCCCCAGCGCGTCCGCGGTCGCAATCATCGCCTCGATCGATGCGCCGCGCGCTGGCGGCATGAATTGGCGCCGAAGCAGGCCCAGGTCGACGGCCAGGCCATGATGGCCGGCGATCATCGCCAGGCAGGCGAGGCCCGCCACGGCCGGCTCGGTCTGGCGGACCGGCGCGATCGCCGCGTCACGCCAGGCCAGCCTCGGCACGGCGACGCTCATCGCCGCGTCTCCGCGAGCAGCGGCGCGATCATCCAGGCGATCAGCCGCCGTTTCTCCGTCACGATCCTGGCCCTCAGGGTCATGCCGGGCCGCAACGGATAGTTTTGGCCATTGGCGGCAAGGCGGTGGGTGGAGAGCAGCGCCGTGGCGATGAATTCCGGGGCGCGCTCGCCACCCGCCGACGCGCGCAGGCGCGGCGCCGACGACAATTCGGTGATCCGGGCCGGGATCGTGCCGAACCGTTCCTGCGGATAGGCGTCAAGGGCGATGCGAACCTCCTGGCCGACGCTGACGAAGCCGATCGCCCGGGCCGGCACGTAGAGCCGCGCGACCAGCTGGCTGCCGGCGGGCAGGATCGCCATGATCGAGGCGCCGGCCGGGACGCTGTCGCCTTCATGCACCGCGAGCGCCGAGACCTGACCCGCCGCCGGCGCCACAAGGGTGAACCCCTCGGCCGCCCGCGCCGACGCGCGTTCACCGCTCAGCCGCGCGCGCGTACCCGTCATGCTCGCCTGCAGCGCGGCCATGCGCGCATCGGCCTGCCGCCGCGCCGCGGCTGCCTGCCGCAGCGCCCCGAGCCGGGCGCTCTGCTGCTGCTGCAGGCCTGCCAGCTGCTGACGCCGCTGCAGCAATTCGTCCTCGCGGTTGGAGACGTCCCTTGCGCTGACGAAGCCGCGCTGCGCGATCTCGCGTGCCCTTTCGAAATCAGCGCGCGCGATGCTGACCAGCCTCTGCTGCGCCAGGATCTGGCTGTCGATGCTGGCGAGCTCGTTCCTGAGGCTCGCGATCTGGGCGTCATGGCCGGCGATCTGGGCGGCGAGCTGCGAACGCTCGGCCGTTTCCTGGTCGCGGGTCAACGCAATCTGCTCGCCGATTGCGTTCGAGATCGCCGATTGGGGAGAGCCGCCGGCCTGGTCATAGTCGCTCGCGCTGAACCGGGCCAAGGGCGCGCTCGCCGGGACGAGCTGGCCTTCGCGTACCAGCAGCGACTCGACGCGGCCGGCGCGGCGCGGGACGATCTGCAGGATCCCCCTGTCCGGCACGATCTCACCCGCGGCCAGCTCCGAGCGCGAGAAGGAAACGACCGTCAGGAAGACCAGGGCGGCAAGGAGGATGAAGATCAGGGCCGCGGTGATGAGATACCAGCTCAACGGCTGGGCGAGGTGGATGCTTCCGGAGACGCGGACCGGTTCGGCATGTGCTTGCTGCCTAACCAGGCGACGCATCTGTCTACTCCACCAGCAATACGCAAACAAAAGCCAACCGTGGACGGCGCCCTGGCCTCCGGCGACAAGGTGCCGGCACGTTGCCGCAAGACATGTCTTGCTGGAAGTGGCCAACAATGCGCGCCGGATTCTTGGCGGCTTGATATGAAGCCCCAATCCGTCCAGATGTCTAGGCAGGATCATGACGACCTGGACGCCGGTGCCTGTTCGCTTTCACATTCCATGATGAGCCGCCCGCACAGTTTTAGGGAAGCCAAGCCGATGAAGCCCGGCCCCCGGCGCGCGCGACCAGTCGGAGCGCGCATCGCGATCTTGTGCGCCGCTGCCCTGGTCTGCCTCGCCGGCGCCCGGCCCGGGGCGACCCGGACCCTCGGGATCGATGACGTGCTCGGCATCGCCCGGCTCGACCAGGTCGCGGCCTCGCCCGACGGCGCGTGGCTCGCGGCGATCGTCCAGCGCCCGGCGCAGGCGGGCGAGACCTTTGGCCGGACCTATTATGAGCTCGACCCGTCGCGCAGCGACCTGGTGCTGATCTCACGGCGCGACGGCAGCCGCCGCAACCTGACCGACGGGCGCCGCGACGGCGCCGGCTATTGGTGCCCGATCTGGTCGCCGGACGGCAGCCGCCTCGCCATGCTGTCGACCCGGCCCGAAGGGCGCGAGCCACGCGGCGGCGACAATGTCCGCCTCTATGTCTGGGAGCGGGGCGGGCGCAGCGTGGCGCGGCTGGATGATGCCGGCCTGATGGTCCAGACCATGGGCGGGTCGCCATTCTACCGCGTCGACCTGCGCGGCGGCAGCGCCGGACCGTCGACCCAGCGCTGCTCGAACGAGGAGAATGCGCCGTTCACCTGGCTCGACAATGACCGGCTGGTCGCCATCGCGCTGCCCGAGGGCCGCCGGTCCGGGCTGATCGACGCGGCCGGCCGCCCGGCGCAGCAGGCGCGCGCGACCAGCGCTGCGCTTCGCGCCGGCAACGAGCCGACCGTGACGGCGATCGACAGCGGCGGCGCGCGCCAGGCCATCGAGGCGCCCGAGCAAGCGGAGCTGCGGGTGATCGACGTCGCGCGGCGGCGGAGCCGGCCGATCGCCGAGCTGCCGGTCTATCCGTTGCGCGGCGAGCTGACCGTGAGCCTGTCGCCGGACGGCGGGCGGGCCGCGGTGATGGCCACGCTCGGCGTGATCCCGCCGGACCGGGACCGGATCGCTCCCTTCGCCAATGAGCTGTGGTCGGTCGAACGGCGGCTGGGCTTCGTCGACCTGTCCCGGTCGGGCGTGACCTGGGTCGAGCAGGACCCGGCGGCGCGCCATCTGCTCGACCTGTACGACTGGTCCCCGGACGGTCGCGCCGTCGCGGTGCGCGCCCGAGCGTCGCTCGAGGATGTGCTCACTCCGCTTTTCCTGGCCGCGCTCGACGAGAGACGGCTGCGGCGGATCGGCGCCGCCGGCATGTCGGTCGGCGACCAGGCGGTCGGCTCGCAGCTGCGCCAGGGATTTCCGATCGCGTGGCTCGACGATGATCGGATCCTGGCCCGGCTCGCCCCGGCAGGCGCGGCGGCCGGCACGTCGCCGCGGGCGGACTGGTGGCTGCTCGCGCCCGGCGCTGAGCCCCGCAATCTCACCGCCGGACTGCCGCGTCCGCCGGCCCTGCTTCGCCGCATGGCCGATGGCCGGCTCGTCGCGACCGCCGACGGCAGGATCCACCGGGTCGATCCGGCAAGCGGACGGCTCGAGTCCGGAACGGCGGTCGCCGGCCTAGACGGGCGCATCGTCTGGCCCGCGGACCGGCGGGCGAGCTCGACGCTGGTCGTCGCGCGGCCGACCGAGGCGGGCCAGCAGCTGCGCGAGGTCCGTCTCGACGGGCAGCCGCCGGGCGAGGACATCGTCACCCTGCCGGCCGGTGCCGAGATATTGAGCTTCGACAGTCGGAGCGGCGCGGCCTTTGCGCGGGTGCCGACCGCCCGGGGACTCCAGCTTCGTGAAGCCTCGCTGCGCGGCGCCGGCGGGCGGGACCTGCTCGCCCTGAACGCGCATTTCGCGGCGATCGACTGGGGCCGGACGGGCACGTTCGACTATCGCACCGCCGACGGACGCGCCCTGCGCGCGGCGACGATCCTGCCGCCCGATTATCAGCCCGGCCGGCGCTATCCGACCCTGGTCTGGGTCTATCCCGGCTATGGCGTTTCGGACCCCAACGACTATTTCCTCGATCCCTATCTCCCCGGCATCTACAATCTGCAGCTCTATGCGGCGCGCGGCTATGTCGTCCTGATCCCGTCCATGCCGTCGCGCCGGTCCGCGAGCCCGGAGCCCTATCGCAGCCTCCTGGACGGGGTCGCTCCGGCCATCGACCATCTCGTCGAGGCGGGCATCGCCGACCCGTCGCGGCTGGCGGTGATGGGCCAGAGCATGGGTGGCTACGGGGTCTATGGCCTGCTCTCGCAGACCGACCGGTTCAGGGCGGGGATCGCGATCTCGGGCATCACCGACCTTGCCGCTTTTTATTCCCAGTTCGACGAATCGGTCCGCGGCTTCGGTCCGATCGAGCATGAAGCGTCCTTCAACTGGTCCCTGCTCGAGCGGGCGCCGTTCGGCCTGCGGGTCCCGCCCTATCAGGATCACGGCCTCTACTGGCGAAATTCGCCGATCGCCTATGTCGACCGGATCGAGGCGCCGCTGCTGATCGTCCATGCCGAGCATGACAATCGCGCGTCACTCGCCCAGGCGGAAGCCTTGTTCTACGGTCTCTACCGCCAGGGCAAGACCGCGCGCTTCCTGCGTTATTGGGGCGAGAATCACGGCCTGGCGCGATCGCCGGCCAATATCCGCAGCCTCTTCGCGGAGATCAACCGCTGGCTCGACACCCATCTTGCCGAGAGCCCGCCGGCGCGCTGATCCGCACCTGCGCCGACCATCGCGACATTCTGCGCGACGCGCGCGAACAGGTCATAATAATTCCATTATGGTGTGATCTGAATACTGTTAGTATTCTGTTGATTCGGCGCGCTTCGTCTCAATCATTTGAATTTGTCGCGAATCGTCTTGACTCGTCTTGGTCATAGTCTCAGACTTGTCTTCCCAGTAAGAAGGAGTGGGCTATGTCGAAGGCAAAGTTGCACAGCATCGCGGATGGCGTTTTCGGCTCGTCGGTGCGCACCTTGCGCGCGGATGTCCTGGCCGCGGCCGTCGGCCAACCGGGCGGCAATTTCTGGAAGGACGGCGCCGGCCCCGACAATCAGGGCAAGAATTTCAACGCCAATCCCTGACGGGCTGATCTTCGTGAACAAGGGCCGGCCGCGATGCCGGCCCTTTTTTTGGGGGCGTGATGCTCGACGCCGCTTTCGATCTCGAGATATTTTCGGGCCCGCTGTCATCGGATGGGCGCAGCGCGGCCGCGACGGGCGCGCGTTTGGTCCCGTTCGCGTCGGACCAGATCGGGATGTCGCTCTCCGGCACCGATGACTGGAGCGAGGTCTGGATCGGTGAGGATGTCGACCCGGGCGGCGACCTGCATGGTAGCGTCGGCATCGACCATTATCGCAATTTCTCCGGCCACGAGGGGCTGAAGCTGCGGCTCGAGCGCGGCGCCTCCGGCGGCCGCCTGACGATCGGGCGCACCGGCGCCGGCAGCACCCCGCTCTATGTCAGCACGCACCGAGGCAAGCTCGCGGCGTCCTGGATGTTCGAGCAGGCAGTCCACCTGCTGCCCGATCCCAGGCCGCACGCGGCCTCGTGCCGCATCTTTCTCGACCATAATGCGACCCAGATCCGCGAGCAGGTGATCGAAGGCGTCTTCATGCTCTGGCCGGGCGAGGCGCTCCGGTTCGACAGTGACGGCCTGTCCTTCCAGGAAGCGGAGATTCCCGAGATCGTGCTGCCGGCGACGCTCGCCGACGACGCGCGCGTCTCGGAAGCCTTTGTCGCGCTGATCGCCGAGACGCTGCGACGGGCGATCGGCAAGGCCAGCTTCCCGGTGCTGGAGCTGAGCGGCGGCCTCGATTCGACCTGCGTCGGCGGCGCGGCGGCGGCGCGCGGCCCGGGCCGGAACACCAACAGACAGATCCAAGAGGGGGGGATGGGGGGT
>JAYRLF010000418.1:0-3416 GCA_041905385.1 Allosphingosinicella sp. | reverse complement strand
TCTCGATCCCGCAGCGCAAGGGCGACCCGATCCTGGTCGACCGCGACGAGCATCCGCGCGAGACCAGCGTCGAGGCGCTGGCGAAGCTCAAGCCGATCGTCCGCGCCGACGGCACCGTCACGGCGGGCAACGCGTCCGGCGTCAACGACGGCGCGGCGGCGTTGATCGTCGCGACCGAGGAGGCGGCGAAGCGCAACGGGCTCACCCCGCGCGCCCGTTTCCTCGGCGCCGCCGTCGCCGGCGTGCCGCCGCGGATCATGGGGATCGGCCCGGCGCCGGCGTCCGAGAAATTGCTGAAGCGGCTCGGCCTCACCATCGCCGACATGGACGTGATCGAGCTCAACGAGGCGTTCGCCGCCCAGGGACTGGCGGTGATGCGCCAGCTCGGCCTCGACGACGACGCGCCGAACGTGAACCCGAATGGCGGCGCGATCGCACTCGGCCATCCGCTCGGCATGTCCGGCGCGCGCCTCGTCCTCACCGCGACAGAAGAACTTCACCGCACCGGCGGCCGCTACGCGCTGTGCACGATGTGCATCGGGGTAGGGCAGGGCATTGCCACGGTGATCGAACGGGTGTGACCGCTGACCCGAGCAGCGATGCCCTGGCAAGGATCGAAGGCGCGATCGATAGCTATCTGTCGCTGCTTTGCAACGAAGGTGCCGTCGGCGAGCCATTGGAGCGTGTCAGGCGATTGATCGTGGCGCTCGATCGGCTGGTGGTCGCCTATCATGACAGCCCCGACGTCGAGCCCTCCGACGACAAGTCACAGCCGCCGAATTCCGACCATCGCAGGACCATGGAGCAGGCAGCTGCCGCCTTCCCGACACTTACCTGGTTTGCCTTCGTCTATCCTCAGGACGGATTCGAGCAGACTGTATCGTCGCGCGACCCGATCCTCGAACTCAGCGAGATCGCGGATGATCTGCTCAAAGTGAAATGGCTTGCCGCCAATGCGGATCCAGCCGATGCGATCTGGGATTTTCGCTTTGGATATCAGTCTCACTGGGGACGGCACTTGCATTGGGTCCGCGCCTATCTGCAGGATTACTATTATTGAGAAGGCGAGAGGGACGCCGAAGTTGACCAGATAAGGGGAAGGGCGACGATGAGCACGCGGCGCATGAGCGCAATCCAGCGATTCTTCACCCGCTGGGTCGACGTAGAAACGGCGGCCGCGATGGAGGCTCATTCCCGCGCCTGGCTGGTCCAATGTCCCAATTGCGGCTTCGAGCGATCGATCTGGGAGATTGGTGGCATTCGCTACAAGGCGACCGGCCAGCCGCGCACGAGGATGCGCTGTCCGCGCTGCGGCAATTCCGGATGGCACAGGATTTACAGGTCCGCCGATTTTCCGACCACGAAAGTGTCGGCCTGGCCGGTCATAAGGCTCGTTTTGGTCATCTCGCTGATCGCCACGATCGCTGTTGGCAGCCTGGTCTTGCTGGTCCTCAAGCTTGCCGGGGTATTTTAGTGTGACCCGTTAACCACCTTTCACTCTTCCCTGCCTGCATCGAAAAAGCGTTTCGTGCATTAAACGATCGAAGAGCAGGGAGGCGTGGATGGTGAAGCGCGGGTCCGGTCGGGGTGCAGCGCTGGTCGTGGCGCTTGCAGCTATATTCGGGCTCGTCGGCTGCGGCGGCGGCGGTGGGGGCGGCAACCCGCCGCCCAATCCGGGCAATCGTCCGCCGGTCTTCACCAATGCCGGCCCGGTGAATTTCGCTGAAAATGCGACCGGCACGGTCTTCACCGCGACCGCGACCGATCCCGACAACAATCCGCTGACCTTCTCGCTCTCCGGCGGCGCCGACCGGGGCGCTTTCCAGATCACCTCCGCCGGCGCGCTCAGCTTCGCGTCGCCGCCCGATTTCGAGAATCCGACCGACGCCAATGGCGACAATGCCTATCAGGTCCAGATCCAGGTCAGCGACGGGACGACCAGCGCGACGCTCGACCTCGTCGTGAACGTCACCAATGCAGGGCCTGACGGGTTCCGGGTCCGCCGCGTGGCAACAGGGTTCAACCAGCCGGTTTTCCTGACATTTGCCGACGCCGATCAATCGGGTCGCCTGTTCGTCGTGGAGAGGGCGGGCCGAATCCGCACCCTGAATCCGACGACCGGCGCGATTTCGCCGACCGTATTTCTCGACGTCACCAGCCAGACCACGACCGATGGCGAGCGCGGTCTGCTTGGCTTCGCGCCATCGCCCGACTTCATCACCACCGGGATCTTCTACATCTACCTCACCAATCTCGCCGGCGACATCGAGGTCCGGCGCTATCGGACGCTCGGCAACAACCCGAACCAACCGGCCGATCCCAGCAGCGCCGACGTCATCCTCACCATTCCCCATCCGACCTTCAGCAACCACAATGGCGGCTGGATCGGCTTCAGATCGGGCAATCTCTACATCGCGACGGGCGATGGCGGCGGCGCCGGCGATCCGTCGAACAATGCGCAGAACCTCAATTCGCTGCTCGGCAAGATGCTCAGGATCGACCCGCTGCTCGATTCCTTCCCGACCGATCCGTTCCGAGACTACACGATCCCTCCCGCCAATCCGTTCGCCTCGTCCGGCGGGCGACCTGAAATCTGGGCCTATGGGCTGCGCAATCCGTTCCGCGCGAGCTTCGATACGGCCACGGGCAATCTCTGGATCGGCGATGTCGGACAAGGGGCGATCGAGGAGGTCGATTTGATGCGGCCGACCGATGGCGGGGCGAATTTCGGCTGGCGGATCTTCGAGGGCACCCAGGTCTTTTTCGGCCCCGCAATCCAGGGCACGACTCCACCGGTCGCGGAATATGGCCACGGCACTGGGCCGCGCCAGGGCAACAGCATCACCGGCGGCTACGTCTATCGCGGACCGGTCGAGGCGCTGCAGGGCCAATATTTCTTCGCCGATTTCATCAGCCGCAACATCTGGTCGTTCCCGGTCGCGCGGGCGTCGATCGGCGCGACGCTGGCAAGCAGCGAATTCACCCTGCGCACCGCCGGCTTCGCCCCGGATCAGGGCACGATCAACAGCATCGTCAGCTTCGGCGTCGACCAGCAGGGCAATCTCTACATCGTCGACCTCGACGGCGAGATCTTCCGAGTAGAGGCAAGTTGATCAGGCCGGCGCGCCCGGCTTCATCCGCTGCAGCAGCAGCACGACGAGGACGCCGCCGACCGCGCCGGCGACGATCCGCGCCGTGAACGGGTCCACGCCCATCATCGGCAGCAGCCAGGCGCCGAGCCCGCCCAGGCACAAGGCCATCAGGATCGCGGCAATCACCAGGAATTTGACCCAGGCCATCGGACTTCTCCCCTTCGTCGTGGCCGGCGTTGGATAGCATCGATCCGCGGCGGGCTGAAGCGAGGCGGCCAGCGCCGGATCGAGCGACGACGCGATCTCGCCGCCGCGCGCGAGGTC